>CAZNNK010000082.1:0-12331 GCA_964574085.1 uncultured Coleofasciculus sp. | reverse complement strand
TGCCGTGACCCAGCTAATTTGGTGCGATAGATTTGCTTCGTAGTGAGGGCTTCAGCCCTCTCCAGTTAGGCGGAGCGAGAACTAAAGTTCTCACTACAAACAAAGCCCTATTTTAAGTGAGTCACGGCATTAGGATGAAGGCGATCGCGTTTATTGATCATAATCTGGCTGGCTATTTATACTGTGCAATTCGCCCCAAATGTTTCAAAACACCAGTAGGGGCGCAAGGCTTGCGCCCAATTTCACCCAGGCTTGCGCCCAATTTCACTAATACATTCCTTGCGGCGGTTCTCTCTGTGTCGGATATCCCAACACCTTGACTAACTCCTGCAATGACTGAGATTGCACCAATTCTCGATGCGCCGCCTGAATCGCCTGTTGGATGAACTGTTGCAAAGGTTTTCCCGTCAGGGGTTGGGATTGGCTTCGGTAAGATAAATAGCGATCGCGTAAATTATCCACAGGTTCTACACTCGTTACCTCAACCGTCATTGTCCCCATCCCAATCGGTTTACCCCCACCCACTTTCAGGGCGATGGCGTGTTGTGTATCTTGTCCCAGTACAATCAGGAGGGTTCCCAGTTCCCCTTGGGTTAAATTTCGATAGGGTAATGATGTGGTAAACCCAAAAGTTTTCACCGCTTGTTGTACCGATATTCCCTGCTGTTGTCCTTTATCAACTGCCCGAATCGTGTGATAATAAAACTTACGTCCCGCCACCTTTCCTTGCTTAAAATAACCGGGATATTCACGAGGACGAGGCTGATAGAGAGAGGGTATAAATCCAGAACGAAATTCCGTGGATTCACATTCAGCATCATTAAACTGAATTAACCCTTGCCAATTCAGCGCCCCAAATACCCGACAAGCCGGACAAAGTTGGGTTTTGTCGCGACATTCCTGATAGCCTGGGGGGATTTGATTGGATTTTGCCCTCGTTTTACACAAACAGCTACGGGTAATTGCTTCATAAGTAGACCGTACCACACCCTTAAGAGAACTCCCCGGAATAATTAACTGTCCTGCGCTTCCCTGAATCATCGTTTTAATCAAGGGAATCGACTTTTGTCCCACATCCGTTCCCAAGGCGACAACACCCGTAGAAACGTGTAATCCGGTTTGCACCGTTAATTTTAACTGTAACCGTCCATGAACGCGATCGCGATAATATTGATCTTGTCCTTTAGGCGGTTGTAATTGCGGCTTCTGTTTCGGTAAAGGAATCAGATGATAAGGTTTCTGGGCAATACTTTGGGATAGCTGCGGACGGGGACGGGGTTTATTATAACTCATCTTGGCAACTCCACAGTTAAAGCCACAAAATGCACCGTTGCGGTGGGTTGAGCGATAAAATAACGTTGGGCTAATTTCGGCTGATTCGAGGAAGTATTACTCACATCCAGACTCTGTGGATAAATAAGCGATCGCGGAAATCGGGTTTCAGTTGTAGGATACCCATAAGCTGGGCGTTGTTCGGTTTTCCAATAGGATTGATCCTCAGATTCACTAGCATATTCTGGATCATCAATAATCGATTTAAACCCCGGAACCTCACCCGTATTCGACAACACCAGGAGGCTATAACGGTCATTTTGGCGTTTCCAGCGCAATTCGCGATCGCAATTAAACATCTGTCCTTCAGGAGAAGGGAAATTATCCGGTAATTCGTCCACAATTCCACTCACTTGATGACTCCAGCGCAGAAAATAATAACTCGGCGCTGTGGCTAGCTGTTCCACTAATTCTCTTAACTCCGTCTCAGTGAGCAAATCTTGACAAACACCAACAAAAGGATTCATGCTCCAACTCCTTCTACTGTAACTTTTTACGGCAAATCTAGAAACTTGAGTCGGGGCGGGTTTAGGGGAGTATGTCATCTTTGTAGGTTGGGTTGAGGAACGAAACCCAACTCCAGATTAGCCTGCTGGATTTCGCTATCGAAAAGATCCAACCTACTTGAACGTTTCACGGGAAGTCTAAAAACCTGAATCGGGGCGGGTTTAATTCCTTATGGTTACAACCAAAAAGATAGTAGTAAAACCCGCCCCTACACAATCGACACTCACGTTACGCCACATAGGGTGAAGAGTCGGCTTCCACTCTCTGACACCAAGCCTGAACCGCCCGCATAAATAAATCCTGAACTTGTTCCTTTCCTCGCCATTTTAACTCTACCCCAAACCCCAGCGCCATTGATTCCGCCCGGAGAGGAGTATCTTGCATATCATTAGCCGAAAAACCATAGCGTTCTCGTTCCGCTTCCTCCAAAAACATACCAGCCCCCAAAAGTTGATTATCTTGCCATTCACCGCCACCGCCCAGACTCCGAATCCGTTGATTTTCAACAACACAACCCGGATATTGAACAACCGCCTGGTTTAATTTCACCTCCACAATTCCCAACCCACGAGACTTAGCAAACCCCAAACCAAACCACCCCTCATCCAAATCGCGCAACACCAAGCCAATTAATCCCAATTGGGCTAACGAGAAGTTTTTCAGATGGAGTTTAGTCCGAAACTCTCCAGCCGTACAAACTTGATAATTAAATGGTCCCACCGCCACCGAACCAAACACGCGGTCAATCGCCACCCCATTCCGTTCTTCCAGTTTCACCGATTGAGAGTCAACCGGATAAGCATCCTCAATTCTAATCCGACTGGCAATTGACGTATTCCCAAACATCTGATCCGTAAACGAGGATAATTTATAGAGTTCAGAACCTGACTTATTTTTAAGATAATCATAATTATCATTTAACGGATCATTTGCCCAGAGGCTATTCGGATTATCAGAATTCCGATTATCGCGTCCCACCGTTCTGACAATGCGTTCCCCATGGGCGCGAATTGCCCCTTTTAGAGAACTTCCAGGCAAATAAACCGAACGCCCTCCCCCATGATAGGTTTCCACAAATTCCATATCCGGCTTCGTCGGATCAGCCCCTTCCCGCCCTGACTTAATCAGAATCGGACCACAGGGAATTAAACTAAAATCAATCGTACATTGATTAACCAATCGTTTGTGCATAATCTCAATTGATCTTAAACTACCTATCCTTTAAGCCGCGACTAACGTATCGAGTTGGGCTTCACAGTGTTGAAAAATCGAGTTAACGACGGCAAATAGTTGATCAAGATTTTCAATAATGTATGGAGTCGTATGTTTGGTAAATACATTGCCTTCTAGCTTGCCAAACTGCCAGACTTGCCCATTAGACACAATACCAAAGACAGTAATCTGAGGATGTTGATTTAGACGTTGAGCCGCCACCATTTCGGCTGCACACTGACCCCACCCTTCCTTAAACTTATCTTGTTTTGCCTCAACCAGCAAAAAATAGGGTTGGTCAAAAACCACCTTTCCCAGGGGAGAGCGTTTCGCTAAAATATACTCTGGAAAGCCCGAAAGCGTCTCATCGTAATTCAGCGATTCATGACTCCATAAAATAAACTTACTCGAATAAGCTTTCCAGACCTGTTTAAGCACCGGATAAATCAGATTCTCACAAATCGCAAACTCCGAATTATTCACCACCCCTTCCCGCATCACCATTTGGAGGTCTTCACGGAAATAGTCTGGAATATCAAAAGGAGATTCAACAATAAAATTTGCTTCAGTATAAGTAATCTGAAACTCCTGGATAACCTTCGCAATACTGGTGTACTTGCTAAATGACATAATCACCTCACATCATTTCGTTCGTAGTTGCGCTTTAGCGCCCTAAACCTTCGCCTTCCCCACCCCAATTTTAATTCATACGTAGGGTGCCGTTCGTAGTTGCGCTTTAGCGCCCTAAACCTTCGCCTTCCCCACCCCAATTTTAATTCATACGTAGGGTGCGTTACGCTCCGCTAACGCACCGTTGCACAAAGGCGGGTGCAAGTTGTTCAATTATCGGTAACCCGCCAAAATCAATCCCTAAACCCGCCCCTAGGATAGGGTATCTGCTTTCCTGTGAACAAGGGCGGGTTTTGTTGTTCAATTATCGGTAACCAGCCAGATTAAGTCCCTAAACCCGCCCCTAGGATAGGGTATCTGCTTTCCTGTGAACAAGGGCGGGTTTTGTTGTTCAATTATCGGTAACCAGCCAGATTAAGTCCCTAAACCCGCCCCTACAATAACTTTATACATCATTACCTCGTATTCACCTCAGAATTCTGATTTTCCCGATTCTCCAAATAACCAATCAAAGACTGTACCCACTGGTCTTTATACCCTTTACCCTCCTCATAAACCGAACCCTCATCATTAACCATTTTCTTCAGATAATTCAGCAACTTATCCCCATCAATCCCATTCGGCTTATTTTCATCCCTAGCATCAAACCAACCCATCTCCTCAACCTCTAATTTAACCACACCCAAACCCCGCGAACGCCCTCCCCCCAGTGGAATTTGTTCCGTCTCAAACTGATGTAACCCAATCATTAACAACCCCAACTCCCAATCCTCCGCATTTTCCACCACCGCCTTAAACGCAAACGGAGTTCCGGCTGGAACCACTTGGAAATCATACAATTTCCCATCAGCCGCCGTTTCCGTATCCCTATCAATCGCCACCCCATCCCGTTCTTGATATTGACCAAACCAATAATCAGGTAATACCGTTAAATCTCGAACTTGGAACTTACTCGCCAGCCAAGGCGAACCAAATAGACGAGAAATTAAATCAGTCTGACTTAAAATAGCCTCAGTCAGCGCCGTATCCGTGGTATATTGCTCTTTCAATTGCCTCATTTCCTGAGCCGTAATTGACCACTCCTCCTCCACCGCCGGATTAGCGACCAAAGTCCGCTCCCCGCCCAGGATACCACGCAGGAAACATTCCAAGCGCGATCGCAAAGCCCCCTTAAAACTAGCACCCGGTATCAACGGTTTACCCAACGCATCTTTAATCACTGGTAAATCCGAACCAATTGGTTCCGTAGAACGCCCTGCACTAATTCTTAGTGCCGTTACCGTCGTCAACTTCCCGCTAATTTCCAAACGACTCTTAAAACAATCAAACATCATATTATCTCCCAGTTTGTTCGTAGTTGCGCTTTAGCGCCCTAAACCTTCGCCTCCCCACCACCAACCCTGACTCTAACTTTTCTAGAAACCTGCGTCTGGGCGGGTTTAGTCACATCCGGATACAACCGAAAAGAGAATAGTGAAACCCGCCCCTACACAATCGTTGCGCCACATACCGTAAAAACTCAAACCCTGACTAACTCAGACTCAACCAACTAAACACATCTTGAACCGATAACCGCAACTCTCCCAAAGAACTAAGCACAGACAAACTATCTTGATTTTGCTTAATTTCTGGCTGTTCTCCCGGTTTAAATGTAAGAATTGAGCGCTCCTGCGGGTCAATAAACCAACCAAGTTTTGTACCATGATTCAGACAAAATAGAATATTATCAATCACACGAGTTGAACTTTGTTCCGGTGACAAGATTTCAATTGTCCAGTCTGGGGCAATTTCAAAAGCATTCTCAATTTCGCCATTCGCATCAACTGGGATACGTTCCCAGGAAAAGACCGTTATATCTGAGTCGTTTCAGATTACTGTGTCAGATCCCAAGCAGTTGAGATATTGTCAATAATCATACTGATTTGGTGTATTTTATCTGAAATCTTTTTGACGGACATTGCACCTTCTTGATGACCCGCATGATCAAGAGCATTTCGTACAGGTTGAAGAACATTCCATAACTGAATCAAGTTATTTTTTTCCGTCCAGGTGTCATGAATTATTTTGCCATAATCATTTAGTTCTTCAACTGTCAGACGCTCGCTACTAACCATTTCTACTCCTGATATCGCTCTAGCAATTTCTTCACGATTCTGAATTTTCAGGTCAAAACTTAAACCGAGTCGATACATTACTCCATTAATCAGCCACTCACGAGCCAGAGTCATTCCCTCCATCAATCGGTTATTATCGAGATACCATTTGATTAATTTCAACTGTGCTTTCAGAGCCGCCTTTATATCTTGTTTAAAATCACCGACAAAATCCCCAAATGTATCGGTAATGCGTTGGCGTAGTGTCTCGAATGGTGGAACTGTGCGTTCTAGCTCTGCTTGTGCTTTAAGAAGATCAGGTTCTAACTTCATAGCTATCTTAGCTAGAGGTAACGGTTGACAAAGAACTGTTGCTGTTGAAACATCAAAAAGTGTTTTTGCTGCTTTTTTAGTTGCATTTCCAGAATTATTATTTGGATTAAGTAATACAGAAATTTGTCGTGCATCACCCGTTTGAACAAATTGATCAGTTGCTGTAATCCAATCCAACATTGACACAAATTCTGATAAATCAAGGACTGGCGCTATCCCATTGTTCTGATTGCTTAACTCAAGCGCACCGTAATAAATTGCTGCGATTGTAACTTTTTTAGCTGCCTTAAGATAAGCCGCAAATAAAAAGACCAAAAATGGCAAAGATCGCAGTCCGTGAGTAATATCAAAAATCACGCGATCGCTTTCATCAATATGCTGAGTGATAATTTTGAAGGTTTCCCACATCTCGTCAGTTGTAATACAGGTGGGGATATCAATTGGCTTGATGCGCGGATCATTTAAGGCTTCCAGAACAGGAAAAGTTTTTTCTTTTGCTAAATCGGTTACACATACGAGCATCGTATCGTATTGACAAAACTCTCGAAGTGCTTTAGGAAAAACTTCTCCTTGATAATCATTCTCTTGATATCTGTAGGTCGTTAGTTTAGCAATTGCACCTAAAAAGGTAATAATTTTAGTTTGGCTCATTTTTTAATCCTCTTTTAATCTTTTTATTGTCCATCTTTTAAATACTTGAGATGACGAGACCCATAGCCCAAATAACGGCGAATCAACTCTAACCAAACTTGCTTCAACTCACCTTGAGAGGATTCAGCAATACTCTGGGCATTTTTCTTAATATTACCATCAATATCTTGAATAATTCTCTCCGCTAGAGATCCTTTACCTCTCCCCCATTTTTTATCTCGACCGACTTGATAGCGAATAAAATTCTTAATCACTTCCGCACTATCGGTTGTATCAGCAACCCGGACTAAATTACGAAACTGAGACTCTTCTAAATTGCCATATTGAGTCGTATCTAACGCTGCTTGAATCCAGAGGACTAAATCATCCTCAGCTTGTCGGATACCTTTTTGGATCTGAAGTTCCACTTGTTGTTCTTGTAAATTCATACAGCCTCCTCCCAAGCGATAGTATGAAAATCATTACAAACCTGTACTTGACCAAACCCTTCAGCCGTGCGATCGCCTACTCCTTTCAACTCTAACATTTCTAACGCAGCAATCCAATCTTTCTCCTTCTCTTTGATTGTACTAAATAAATAAACCGCACCTTTATTCGTGATTAACTCCACATCCTTCATCAATCCCCAAGCCGAATTCCAGCCCGAAACATAGTCATAGCTGCTATAAGCAACGTGTAGTTCAACCGGGTAATCCGTTAACTGAGCAAACTCTTTTAGCATATCTCCAGAAATTACCATAGTGCGTTGCCAGTTTTCGGTTAAAATCGCATCAGATTGCAAATCTAATGTAAAGTAAGTCCGATTCTCTAAGGGACGATTGCCCAAGAGATTTCCCCACTCACGCCAACGGTTCTGGATAGCATGATTAAACCGATGAATACGGGATTCCAAGGTTTGCTTAACTGAACTCACCGTTCCCTGAATCTCCACTTTACCCAAGCCTCGCGATGCTGCACCACCTAAACGGAAGTTTCTCGCGTTGACATTGATAAATTGAGTCAGTTGATCTGCCAGGTTATCATCTTCGACTAGAATCGAACTGCGATAAACAACGGGTTGCTGAGTCTCCGTTTCATTCAGAACCTCAATGCTATATAAAACTTGTTCTTCTGCTGTTGACCGACGCCGATTAATGCCCACACGAGTTAGCAAACGTTTAGATACGGAATGAGTTTGATAGTTTTGCTGATTATTTTGGCTGTAAAATCCACTATAGGGTTCAACTCGCCCACCATCCTGGGGACATATCGGATCATAAGGATAACCATAGCATTCAGCACAGAAGCGATCAATGAGAGTATCAAAAACGCCGTAACCTTTCGGCTTAAATCCAGGATTCGTCTTAGAACTTAAGGCAGTAGCAGGTAACACCTTAATCTCTGCATTATTATCTGTAGGGGCGGGATAGCCATTCCGGAAAATTCCCGCATTCTCCCGGATAAATAAGTCCTTAAAATCGTTATGAGTTGCTGTTAAATCAGGATGTTCCAGATTAGACTGTTGAATCATCTGGGAAGCCATCGCCCCCCGAATTACTGAACCGGGAATATAGTCTCCGGCTTCACTCACTGAACCCCCTGGTTTTTTCCGCCCAATGGCTAGAGGTGACAAGGCGGTAATGGTTAGTTGAATCTGTTTCATTTTCTCTCTCCAGGTAACAGGGTTTGCCAATCCCTTTTATCCACTGACAACCCCTTAATTTCCCACCTCAACCATCCCAATCCTACTGATTTAGAACCGCCCAAAGCATTAATATGGTGTAACCCAGCTAAAATTAAGGCTTTGGTATAAGCAGGAGAATTAGGCTGAAGATGAATGTCGCCAGTAAACTTAAGCTGAACATTTGCAGGTGAGGTTTCTAGGAAGTAGAGTTTTTTCTCTTCTGCGGTATGACGACGACGATTAATCGTCACACCTGGGCGGAGAACCTCTGAGGGAAGATTCTCGGGTTTTTCTTGGCAAATTAAGTCATCAAATATGACTCGTGAAGGTAAGGCGGGATTACCAAACATCTGACAAATTAAACAATGATATCGGTGATCTCCTGCGACTCGATAATCCTCGTCTCGTTGAAAACGCCTCGCCTCTTCTTCCGAAAAATCTGCACGTTGGGGACACATCATTTGAGGATTAGGGGCTTGACAAATTGCCCACCCTAACCCCCGTGCTAATTTCTCACATTCATGGCGCAAACGCCCTTTAAGTTGAGAGGCGGGAATCAAAAGTTTGTTGTCCGCAGTACGCACAATTGGCTTATCGGCGAGAGAACCCGAAGAACCTCCTGCACCTACACATAAAGCGCTATCAATGATGGCTGTTAGGGAGATGGTTTCGACTGGATTTGAGAGTAATTCTTGTAGATAAATCATGGTAATCGCGCCTCCGTCTGGTTCGGTTGTTCAGTGGTTTCAATAATAAAAGGATAAAGTTCGACCAATTCTCGCCAGATGGTTTCATAAGTAGTCGTACCATCCTTTTCTAGTAAAGACATCCAGGGTGCTAAATTCCCCTGATTAGTCTTAGCATCACACCAGGCTTTTTCAAAATACTCCGCCAATAATGTTTGGTTTTTCGGTTCCAAACGAACCCGGAAATAGCGATAATTGAGAATAGCGGTGTGTTTCCCTCGCTCTAACAAACTGCGGATTTGATAAAGCTGCGATCGCGGAAATTCTGACTGCTTTAGTTTCTCCCCAGTTTCTATCAATCCGCCGAGTTCATGTAAGGTGTAGGGTGCGCCATAAAGTTTCAACTTGGGTTTGCCTTTTTCCTGCTTAGTTAAAGCCTCTTGGCGAAAGGCTTCAATATTGGATGAAATCATGGTTACTGACTTCAGGGTCAGAAAATCAACGGTTCCGCCGTGATAGTTATAGTCTTGTTTTAACTGCTTTGCCTTCTTCTTGGCTGATTTAAGTAATTGATTGGTCAAGTTTTCAGCATAATAAATGGGCGTTTGATCAGCCGTAATCAGAACCCCCGTTGACATACTCAGTTTACATTGTGAAGGTTTGACAGGTATCTTTCCTTGATATCGGTGACAGTCTTGAGAACGGGAGATAATTTCTGAATCAGTAATTCGATAGTCTTCTTTCCCTTGTATCTTTTCGCCTTCCAGCAGGATTCGCTCAAACTCCTCGCCAATAGTTTGAGCAATTGCCAGTGCTTTATCGGCTGGAACAATTAACATGACATCATCCCCACCAATCGTGAGAATTTCAAAGGGATAAATAGTCGCGCCATTCCGATGTTGATTATCTCCGGTTAAACCATTTAATTCATGAGGGTTAAGATGTCGTCCGAGGGCGTGGTAAACAGATTCTTCTGTAGCGGTAAAGATATCTCGGCTAAATTGGCGATAATCTTGGGGGGTTTTAAGTTCTTTCTGAATATAACCTCCCATGTTATTGCCATCAGCATAAATATAGCCGACAAAACCATTCCCAGCATTGCCAATTTCGGTAAGCGATCGCGCTTCGCCAATCTTCTGTTTGGGAATGTCTTGATAATAGCGATCTCGATAGTGACTTCTTTCGATAAACCGCCTAAATTTAACCACCCAGCTTTCCAGATACCCTGAATTCCATAACGTCTTAACTTGACCAAGTTGCCATCTCCAATCCGAGTTTTTTGTCCACCATATCTGACTTCGACTCCCTTCCCCTTTCGTTCGTTGTCCAACAATACGCTTACGGGCTAAAGCATCAGAAAACCAAGGTTCATCCGGAAAAAGACTCCCAGAAGCAATAGCTAGGCGATGTTCTACCTCATCCCGCAATAAATAAGGATGGGTTTCAAACATAGGCGGATAGCGACGGCTGGGACGTTGGCGATCGGGTACGTTATTCCCATTGCGTCGTTTCTGAAATAAAGCCGCTAGTTTCCCCGTTATTTCGTTAAAATTCTTGCGATTTTCAAATAATTCTTTCCAGTCTTGACCCTTTTTGACTTGACCAAAGTAGGCGATTGTAATCGGATTAGTTTGCCGTTTCTCATCCTCTAGATACCAATCTAACCATTTGGTTCGTTCAATCGGATGGTCAAGTAATCCAAATCGCAGTTCCAGCAATCTGAAACTTTCTCCTACCGCACAAGAATTAGCGGTCAAGGTTTCTGCTGTATAGCGTTTTTCAATTAAATTGACCAAATCCGGCACAAACGCTGTTGGACAAAAGGCTAAAATATTTCCCCCGGTTGAGTAAATCACTAACTCCGGAATCAGTGCGTCCCATAACAAATGTAGTGTTTTATCTTTGTGTTGTAACTCTCGCCTAACCCTTTGGCTATATTGTCTGGCGCGGTAACATTCGGGAAACTCCTCTGGCAATTCTTCACATTTGAAGAAGGCAGGTAAATCTATTAAATTAATTCGATCCAGTAATGCCGATGCACCCCGAATTTCAGGGAGTTTTGCTGATTCAAATACATAGCCTTTAATCTTGGTTGCACCGCCGTAGACTAAACCGATTCGGGTGGTTTGCTCCCACAAATTGGGATAATTATCCTTAAGATCAGTAATTTTATCGGGAAAATAGTCTTGGGGAATCCCTTGCAGTTGCCGCACCGTTTGTAGTAAGCCCTTTAGTGCTTCTGTATCCGGAACATCTTTCCCTTGACGCAGCGCTTCTCGCATTTGCTGCAAGATACTCAAATCAAACTGGGGTTCACGCCCCTCGCCCCAAGCGAGACACCAGGCGATTCCAATGGTTAGGGGGTGTAGAGAATGGGTCATAATTCAGCCTGCGTTTAAGCAAAAGGGGGGTAATAAAAGCGGATTGGAGATTACGTGAAACTAAACATTAAGCAATAGCATAGCCAGTATGCTGCCGCAAGTAAGGTGGATGAAATGCCAAAACAATTTTGTCCTTGGGAACGCCAGCGGCGACTAATTCATCCGTGATTCCATCTTCTATTCCATCTCGTTGAATCCAGATTTTGCCCTCAATAATTTCAACGTGAACCACACAACCGTGAATTCGGCGTTTGCCATCCCACCCGGCATTCATCAACAAGAAGTTGTTGCGATCGCGGTCGATAATCAATTTGCTTTCAATCTGTCCGTGACTGTAAGGAATGCGATGATGTCTGTCTAGGATGCTTTCAATAATGTTGCGATAGTCATCTAATTTATCCATTGTACTATCTCCACTTGGTTGATATCAAAAATAATTAATTTTAGCTGTTGATTTTCGACAACCATTTGCGCGATCTCTTCTTGAAAGAAGTCCAGATAGACTTCATTCGAGATAGCCAAATAAAGAATGCGATCGGGTTGAGAGCGTTTCAGCGCGTCTCGATCAAGGATGTATTGACCTAGGGCAGTTTCTAAATCATTGACGGGTGATGGACTTAAAAAGCTTTTGATTTCAATGGCAATTTTACGACCTTCTTTTTCAGCCGCTATGAGTTTTTCTGCACCTAAATCAATGTAGACTGAGCGAGAGCCAATGGTGAGTCGGAATAGTTCATCTGTAATCCCCGGATTTCTCTAAAGCAGCTTTTACGGTATCGTGGTAGATGTCTTTTGCCATGCACTATTTTTTTTCCGTTTCTTCGTAGTCTAGCAGGACATCAG
>CAZNNK010000081.1:0-12391 GCA_964574085.1 uncultured Coleofasciculus sp. | reverse complement strand
CCCCCATCTCCCCCAGCTTCCCCAGCTCCCTCTGCTCCCTCTGCTCCCCCAGCTTCCCTGTTCCCTTAAGCAACATCCAATAAAAACATCGACAAAAACGCCAAGTACAACAGAAGGGCAAGCAAAACCACCACAAATGGCGGTGTAAACATTACCGGAAAACTCGCTTCCTCCAAAAGATTGGGCAAAAACCCTTGGTAGCAGATCGTATCGCCACAGCTACCGTAGTTAAAGAGAATCACAAAGGTTTGTAGTCCAATGATCCTCGGTAAAAAGTTTCCCTTTACTTTTACCTTGGTGCGTCTCCTGGCTGTCCGAGCCGTCGCACTAAAAAACAAAAAGATTGTCGTCGTGATGTAGAACAAGCCCCCAAATGCAATATAGAAAAAAATTGACATCCAGCCTCCCGATGTCATAAAAAAGAGGGGGATACTAATTAGCACATAAATCAGGTAAACACTAAAGACCAGCCAAATATTGGTTGTAATCATTGAAGTTATAATCCTTACCGATTTACAAACAGCTTGATTCCAGCCTCTATAACAATTAGAGCTGGATACAAATAGGTAGAAGCTGAAGCCTGGTTTAGTAATTATTTGTACGAGATGAAATACTCATTTATTTCTTCAAGAGAGTGATTACAATCGTTTAACCCATTAGATCTTGCACCATTAGATCCTCGTTAGTTCCGCTAGTCTTCAACCCCAATACTTCGTCAAGTTAGGGGGCTTTATGTTTATACCTACTAATAAACGAATGACTATCCGGAATCACCGTTGATGTAGCGGAGTCGGGGTGCAGGGGTGCAGGGCAGGGGAAGCAGGGGAAGCTGGGGAAGCTGGGGAAGCTGGGGAAGCAGGGGAAGCAGGGGAAGAATATTCTTAATGACCTCTTCCCCGATAACTGACATAAGAGTACTATTTAATTCCCCATTCCCTGTTCCCTAACAAAGGACAAATGACAAATGACCAAGGACAAATGATATTTTGTCAAACCAGTAGACAAAACCTCTGATCAAGAGGGAAAATTCCTATTGCTGGGAGCTGATCGCTCGTAATCACTCATGAGGAGAAATTTTGGTGCTAAAGACGATTCTGGTAGCTCTGGACAGCTCAAAGCCAACCTATCGCTTAATTGAGACCCTAGATAACCTACAAATAACATCAGCCACCAAAATTATCCTGTGCCATGTTATGCCTCCTCAAGACCCTGACATGGACATCCCTGTTGATCGTCCACACCCTTCGGAGGAGTTCCTGTACCAAGAAACCGAACAGCAACTGCAACTGTATCAATCCAAACTCCCCTGTTCCAGTGAAATTCAAATTGTTAACGGTGATCCCCCCGCCGAAATTATTCGCCTTGCTCATATTTATCATGCGGATTTAATCGTGATTGGCACTCGTGGATTAACGGGTTTACAGCGAATCGTTCAAGGCTCGGTGAGTGGTCAGGTGGTGGCTGATGCGCCTTGTTCAGTATTGGTGGTTAAGGGGGATGAATAGTTAGGGGTTGCTGAATAAGTCTTGTAGTGGGTCTAAATGCTGAACACAAACTCCGGAACAATAGTAGAAAATATGGAGGTTAACAGGGTGCAGCTATTGTGTATAAAAAATGACCGCAGAAACCTTTGATCAACAAATTACCCTATCCCTCAGACGAGTCGAAACGCTGTGGCAACAGGCACACGAATCACTGAAATTGCCAGTACAGGAGTCTTCTGGAACGGAAGACATGCCAAACCAGCAGCAACATTTATTACTGGAGAGTTTGACCGAACTGTCCCATTCCCTGCAAGAACTCCAATTTGCCGCCGGAGAACTACGCCAACAAAATGATAAATTAACCCAAAACCAGATTGCCCTGGAAGCGGAACGCCAGCGTTATCGGGAATTGTTTGAGTTTGCTCCCGATGGCTACCTGGTTACCAATTCCGACGCGATCATTGTTGAGGCAAATCAAGCCGCCGCCCATTCACTGAACTTTTCTCCAGAACGTCTGGTGGGTAAATCCTTCGCCGTTTTTGTCGCCACTCAAGAACGACGTGACTTTTATTACAAATTGAGTCAGTTACAACAGGGGGAGTCGATCAATAGTTGGCCCGTCCAGATTCAACCCCGTGGTGATACCTCATTCCTCGCCTCCCTAACCGTCGCGCCTGTGCAAAATCCATCGGGTCAGGTGATTGGATTGCGCTGGCGGTTACAAGATGTGACGATCGCACGCTATAAAGATTCCATGCAATCCCACGTTCATTCTCGGTTTGGTTCCATTGTGAATCGGACAGTTATTGGTCTAGGACTTCTAGATCATCAGGGGAACCTGATTGAATATAACCCTAAACTTCAGGCAATGGTTGGTTGTCCGTCTGAGGAATTAGCGCCTACATTGATGAGGTGGATGAATTTAGATAAGCCAGGGATGGAATCGGCAATGTTTCGCCAATTAATCGCGGGTGAACGTCATTCCTACCAATTAGAGAAGCCTTTCCACCATCCCGATAGCACCATCGAATGGGGACGGCTTACCGTGGCGCTGGTGCAGGAGACTCCAGACGACCCCATTTCAGCGATTTGTATCCTGGAGGATATTAGTCAGCAAAAACGTCTGAAAGCTGAACAAAAAGAGGCAATTCGTCGTCAGCAAGCGATTCAGCAGCAACAAGCGGTTAAACAACAAGCCAGTCAGCCAGAGAAAACGTCTCCTGTTCCCCCTCCTCCCGCAACTCCAGACACCTCAGTCGAACAACTGGGACAGCTACTAAATACGATTCTCTCCAATTCTAGTGACTTTTTTCTCGTGTGCGATCGCACGGGCAAATATGTCTATGTGAATCAAGCCGCAGCCCAGGCGTGGGGACTTAGCCAAAAGGATTGTATTGGTAAAACGTGGCATGATCTGAAGCTATCCCCTGAACAGATGAAACAGTTGGATATTCAACGGGACATTGTTTTAAGCACAGGACAATCTATCTCCGACGAAATTACTTTAACCACAGTTGAGGGGGTGAAAGATTATGAGTACACGATGACTCGCTTGGATCATCTGGAAGGGAACGGCGGTGCTGTTGTGATCACGTTTAAAGATTTGAGCGAACAAAAACAGGCAAGGGTAGCCGCTAGTGAAGCCATGGCAAAAGAAGCGGAATATCGGGCGATCAAATCCCACGTTGACCGATTGGCTTCCGTGATTACCCAAGAACTCCGCCATCCTCTGAACACGATTTTTTCCCATGCGAAATACCTGGAAAATAATCCCGATTCCGACACGGAGAATAACACCCTTTACTATCTCCAGCGCATCCAAGGAAATGCTCAACGAATCAACCAAATCCTGAATGATCTGCTATTGATTAAAAAGATTGAAGCCAACCAACTGCGTTTAAATCTCACGAAACTGGATTTAACTCAGTTGTGTCAAGGATTAATCACCCAGTTACAGGAACGTACACCGTCAAAACCTCACATTAGTTTTGTTGGTTCAGAATCCTGTTATGGCGTGGGTGATGAACGATTATTGCGTCGGATGTTGACAAATTTACTAATTAGTGCATGGCGATATGCACCAGAGGATAGTCCGATCAAGTTGGAATTGTTGTGTCAAGACGAGAAGGTAGTGTTTCGTATCCCCGATTTCGGCAGTGGGATGCCGGAATCTGAGCAAAACGTCCTATTCAACGCCTTTTACCTAGATAGTCCTGTTGAAGCCGTAGCGGGGAGTGGTTTAGGGCTAGTGCTGGTTAAACATTGTGTGGATGTACAAGGCGGTGCGATCGCGGTAGAGTCTCAAGCAGAAGCAGGAAGTACGGTGACGATTACCCTACCTTTACCGCAACCTAAGCAGGATAACCCCTAGGCGATAACGATGGGGACTAAAATCCCAATCCGATATAACCCTGGTGCTTGCAGGATTGTAGAGACGTAGCATGCTACGTCTCTACAGTGTTCTGGAGGGGTATTCAACCTGAATTTGATATAAGCAGAGGCTTGGCTTTCAGGCGATAGCAACGGGAAAATAAGGCTTTCAGCGTTACGTCGAACTCAGCTAACCAAATCGTCAAGTTTTTGCTATGATAGCTATCGAGTGAGTTGCGGACGTGGCGGAATTGGCAGACGCGCTAGATTTAGGTTCTAGTACCGCAAGGTGTGAAGGTTCAAGTCCTTTCGTCCGCATTTGAGAAGAACAAAGGATTGCGGAGGAGCAAGTCTTGGTAGTCTTTTTCGCGGGTATCTAGTTGGTTTTCGGTTTGGGCAATAGTGTCAGTATCCCACTTGTTCACAACCTTCACGTAACTGTTGAAGGAATCTAAAACCCTTGTGGGGACAACTGTTGTTCTATTGAATCATGATACTGGCATGACCCTACATAATATCACCCCTTCATGGCAGGCAATTCTACAGGTGGATGACACAGTTGTGGATGTATTCCGTTTCTTCCTATTCGACTTACATGAAAACTTCTTTGTAAAACTTCATACAAACAGACCACTCACAACTCTTTTGTGCCCATTTTCTCATGTTTTACCCCAATCGTGATTACTGGATCGGCGCTCTAGTGCTATACGACTGAGACAAAAAAATTGGGAGATACTTGGCATCTCCCCTTTGGTTCGACTAGACTAATATGCAGACTAAGAAAGACTAAAACATCAGACGAAATATCTAGGCAGCGACAAAGATGTCATTCACGTTATCGGCAAATGTGCTAGCAGACTGCCAACTTACGGTGGCTAACAGGTCGCTGCCTTGATAGATTTGGGCACCATTTGCACCATCAGCGAAACTCAACGCATTCACATCACTAACGATTAGAGACGTCTGACCAAGCTGGAAGTTATTAATCACATCGAATCCAGCTCCTTGGGAGAGGACGACATCGGCATCACCGTGACCCAGCCAGATGGTATCCTGACCAACACCACTATCAATGTAATCTGCTCCATTATTGGCACCATTGGCGTAAATGATGTAGTCGCCCTTGCCACCGAGAATATAATCAGGACATGAACCACCGTAGATTAAGTCATCACCACGACCACCGATAAGGATATCTCGACCGCCATTTCCGTAAAGGGTGTCATCACCATTACCACCATCGAGATAATCCGAAGCAGAACTACCGTATAAACCATCATCGCCACCTCTACCATAGATGGTATCGCCGCCGCCGTTACCGTAGAGAAGGTCGTCATCAGCGCCACCATCGATATAATCACTCTCGTGGCTTCCGGCAATTGTATCGTTACCTGCGTTACCAAAGAGAAAATCTTCGCCGCCGTTGCTATTTATCGTATCATCGCCCGCTCGACCTTGGATGTACTCGTTAGCTGATGTGCCGTTGAGTTGATCATTTCCTGAGGTTCCCACAATTGATTCATGGGTGCTGATTTCAGCTATAGACTGAGTAGAACTAACAGTATCAAATGTGGAGACGAAAGAGGTGCCATCTTGCAAGGTTACTTCAAAGGAAACATCCTGCAGTCCGAAAGCACCACCACTGTTAGAAGAAATACCTGAACCACCAGAAAGACTGTCTGTGTCTATTGAGAAGCGGAATGAATCACCTACACCAAAGGAGTCGGGAGCAAAGTTGATGGTTACAGTTGGGAAATCGAATCCACTATCAGGAGAAAAAGAAATATCGCTAGCCGTTAAACCCACAAGGTCTACTGGAGACAAACGCTGAGACGGATCAAAATTTGCATCCGCATCTCCCCCAGCGCTTAGATCGAAGGTAACTGACTTGATATATGTGTTCGGCAGACCCTGATCAAAGGAAATACCATAAAAATCGGGATCGAACAAATTGGTACTACCTGTTGTATCAGCGATAATTGTTGTAAATTGTACAGCCATCAGATTTTCTCCTTCGTAAATAGTTGGTTTGAAAATGATACCCTCGTTTAAATTAATCAGGAGGTAATATCCTGATTGAGGATGATTGCGAAACGTTGTACCACCTATATTTTTGGTGGTTGCTATTGTTTCGGTATAGTCTCCGAAAAATTACTTCAAACGACTGTGATTTTAAGGTTCGTTTTGTTTTTTCCTGACCACAATTTAACTATAACCGTATTTTTACGCAGATCAATAAAGTTAAAATAAACTTTCTATAAAGTTTTTGTGAAGTTAAACTGTTTATAAAAACAAAAAACTCTCCCCTTAGGGAGAGCTAATTCATCTACCTACAAACTTGCATTAATATTTATCGAGAAAAGACAGTTTTTTCTCTAATTTGCTAACCATTAATCTGAAGGGTTCACTCTTGTCGTTAACCCTGTAGAGTCAGCCAAACTTTAATTGTTGTAATAATGGTTACGGCTTTATTTGGGATGAGTTGGCATGATTAAATAAACGGCTTGGCTCAACACTTAGGTTTCTATAGTATTCAGTTTTATCAGCCAATGGCGCTCAATGGGTGAAAAATCCGGAGAGTTTGCCAACTCTTTAAAATTGTCCGGAAATCTTTACAGATATTTCATAGAATCAGCCTTAAAGCAGATTGACAAATGCCCACCCTTAATGTAATAGAAATCATTTATGTCTCTGTTTCATTAACCGGACGATCGCCTGAATCAAATCTTTGGGGTCAACAGGCTTGGCTAGATGCTGCTGAAATCCGGCGGCTAGGGCTTTCTGCTGATTGGAGTCTCCCGCATACGCCGTTAATGCGATCGCCGGAATTTGGGCTTGGCTGGAGGACATTCCCCGAATCTGTTGCAATAAATCATAGCCATTCATCTGGGGCATACCAATGTCACTCACCAGGATATCAATAGTTAACTGGTTGAACTGTGACAACACCTCCGGTGCTGATGCCATTGTTATCACTTCTGCCCCAGCTTGTTGCAGAATAATCCCAATCAGTTCTCGTGTGTCGGCTTCATCATCGACAAATAAGACTCGTATCCCTTGCAGAGGAGGGGTATCGGGCTGGCGTTGGCAATCCGGGGTATTTGGCGTTGGTTTCCTTTGATTGGGAAGCAGGGGGAATTTCACGGTAAACGTGGCACCCTGTCCTTCTCCTAGGCTTTCTGCCTGGATTATGCCATCATGTAAGTCTACAATATGACGCGCGATCGCCAGTCCTAATCCTAATCCCCCAAATTGGCGCGTCATCGAACTGTCCGCCTGACGGAAATAGTCGAAAATATGAGGAAGGATATCGGCAGAAATTCCGATACCTGTATCGCTAACGGTAATCTGGGCAAAGCCATCCACCGCCGCCAATGTTACATCCACCTGTCCCCCCGATGGGGTAAACTTCACCGCATTGGAGAGTAAATTCCACACCACTTGTTGCAACCGCCCAGAGTCGCCATCAATAAAACCCACCTTACCGATAAAATGAGTCTGAATTTGAATCGATTTCGCCTCTGCTGCTAACTGCACTGTTTCAATTGCGGCTTTAATTATGATCGCTAAATCAACCCGATGACGAGTGAGGGACACTTTTCCGCGCAGAATTCGGGCAACATCCAATAAGTCATCCACTAACTGAATTTGAATCGTGGCATTGCGTTCAATGGTTGCTAACGCCTTATCTGTTGCGGCTTGATCGAACTGACGAGTACGGAGTAGCTTTGTCCATCCCAGGATGGGATTTAGGGGAGAACGCAATTCATGAGACAAAATCGCCAGAAATTCATCTTTAATCCGGTTGGCAGACTCCGCCTCTTTTCGGGCAGCGCGTTCTCGTGCTAAAAGTTGTTCACGCTCTCGTTCTGCCTGTTTGCGTTCGGTGATGTCTACAAATGCACCAATTATGCCGCGCACTTCACCGGAGTCATGGTACAAGGGAACAGCTTTGCCATACAGGAAGCGTACTGTGCCATCCTCAAAGACAAATTCGATTTCATCAATGACCTCTTGCCCGGTTCTAGCTGCACGCTGCATCGGTAAGTCTTGGGGCAGATATTCTTGTCCGTTTTTATATTGTTTAAAGGGTAAGGGATGGGAACCATCGGCAGGGGTGGCGGTGGTTACAGAACCTAGTGGCATCCGCATTAAATTGTACGCAGTATGGTTAGCCGTCATCTGATGACAGTCAGGATCATGGGCAATCCAAAGCGCCGCTGGGGTAATTTCCATTAAGGTTTCTAACTCTTGCACTCTGGCGTGGGCAAAGGCTTCACTCATGCGTAAGGCGCCTTCTACCCGCTTGAGTTCAGAAATTTCCATGACGGTGACACCGACTCCTAAGAGTTCACCATCGGGTAGGCAAACGGGGAAGTGATTGGCTAAAGCATGGCGATAAATACCGGGTTGAACGTCACCACTAAACTCAAAGTTCAGCCTCGGTTGGCGAGTCTGTAAAATCTGATCCAGCATGGGGGCAAATTCAGGTGCCATCTGTGGCACTACTTCCCAGAGAGTACGACCTAAATGGTGACTCAGGGGGACTCCATTCATTGTGGCTAAGGCTTCATTGGCATAGACATAGCGTAAGTCATGGTCAAAGAAGGCTATACCAATGGGGGAACTAGCAATAAAGGCATTGAGAACCGTTTCACTTTTGCGTAGTGCGAACTCGGCTTGTTTTTGTTCGGTAATATCGCTAAAGGAAATGGCGACGCCATCGTCTAATTTGACCGCCATGTTGCGAAACCAGCCCACAATTCCTTCGGATTCATAGCGCACTTCGATATCATGGGGGGTTCTGGTTTCTACGACGTTGACATAGCGTTCAAATAAGTCACTATTGGTTTGATTCCCTGGCAGGATATTAAGCAGGCGTTGACCGAGTAACTCGGAAACCGAATGATGTAGCATTTTTGCCGCCGTGGGATTGACATAGATCCACTCAAAATCAACAATGTTTCCGGCGGGATTGCGAAGGCTTTTGAGGATAGTAAACCCATCTAAGGACAGATCTTGGGCAACCCGAAATCGTTCTTCACTGCGGCGTAGCGCTTTCTTTGCCTGTTTACGTTCAGTAATGTCTCGACAGATGGATTGAACGGTGGGCAAACCATCCAGCATAAATAGGGTGGAACTCACTTCAACGGGAATTTGTTGACCCGCTTTGGTACGATGTCTCGATTCGACAACGACTCGTTTCTCCTGCAACAATTTCTGGAAACTGACTTGAAGATCGGCTAAGGGGATGTCCAAAATATCCGCAACCGATAAGCTGAGGAGTTCTTGGCGGGTATAGCCTAACCGTTTACAGGCTTGTTCATTCACCTCAATGAGTTGTCCCGGTTGATTGTCGGGAGTGAGGGGATAGACGAGTACCCAGTCTTCCATGCCATTAAACAAGGTACTAAAGCGCTGTTCTCTATCCCGTAAGGCGGCTTCTATTTGTTTGAGATCGGTAATATCGTTAATGAAGGCATAGAAGCCTTTGACATGACCTTGCGGGTCAATATCTGGGATATACTGGCGACGAACGTAGCGTGATCCTCCATCTTTGAACGGCATCCACATTTCTACGTTGATCGGTTCACCCGCTAAGGCAGTTTCGATATCCCGACGCATGTATTCATAGACTTCTGAACCCACAAAATCTGCCACAGATTGACCGATCAGATGTTCGGCTGAATCTCCAAACCAAGTGGTAAAGGCGCGATTAACGAAGCGGTAACGACAATCGGAATCCACGTAAGCAATTAGCGCCGGAACCGCATCCGCAACTAAGCGCAAATCGGTTTCCCGTTGTTTGAGGGTGGCTTCGGTTGCTTTGCGATCGCTAATATCGATGGTGCTACCAATGACACGAATCGGATGTCCTTGATCATCTCGTGAAATAATCAGTCCTTGATCCAAGATCGGAATATAGTGATTGTTTTTATGGAGAACCCGATATTCGACTTGATAGGAATCCCCCTGACTCAACGCTGTTGCTGTCTCCTGATCCATTCGTTCCACATCATCCGGATGAATGCGATCGCGCCACCAGTTAACAGTGGGTTCGGCTTCGCTGAGGGAATAGCCTAAAATGCTGGTCAGTCCATCGGTTCGTTCTACGCGATTCGTGGTAATCTGCCAATCATAAATTAGGGCATTGACCGCTTGGGCAGCAAATTGGAATCGTTCGTTGGCAAGATGTAAGCATTCTTGCTGCTGGCGTAGTTCAGCTTCAATTTCTTTTTGTTCGGTGGCGTCGAATAATGTACCAATCACCCGGATAGCGTTCCCGGTTTGATTCCGTAGAATAGAACCGCGATCTAAAATATGGGCATAGCTACCATCTGTCTTTTGATACCGATACTCCGCCATCCAGCGATCGCCTGTACCCGCCAGTGTATCCTGGAAGCTAGCGACAATCTCGTCGCGATCATCGGGATGTATGTGTTCAATCCACCAGTGCCAGGAATATGCCGTTGACTGTGGGCGAGTCCCTAAACGTTCATTGTATGCTGCGTTCCAGCTAATGATACCCTGTTCTAAGTCACACTCATAGATGGCATCTTTTGTCGCCCGCAGTACCAAAGACAGGCGTTCCTCGGTTTTCTGTAAGCGGGTTTCTACTGTATGGCGCGTCTCTCGTTCCTGCGCCAGTTGCTGTTCATAATGATTAACCTTGTCGTCTAACTCACCTACTCGTCGTTGTAATGCCACAATTTGATCAAGAAGGGTGTTGGGTTCCTTGTTTTTTTCCTTCATTAGTTAACTCCTTCTGACCAAACTTGTGATTACTCAAACTCGATGGGAGCATCTTAGTTTAAATTGTAGAAGCTTGGCTGGAGAATGAGTGGATTCTGTAATATTCATACATCCGCCCCTAGACTTTTATGAGATTGGCGTCTTACATTAATACTAACGTTAATTCATTTTTAGAACTGAACTAGGCAAATTTTAAGCTTTTTTCCTATATCTCTCCTATATCTATAGACATATTTTTTAGACGGAGATCCCCGACTTCTCAAGGAAGTCGGGGATCTGGTAATTTTTCAAACCTATATTACCGATAATCGGCAGTCTGAATATATTCTAACCGTGCCGCCTCCCGGATTCCATACTCTGGGCGACAGAATCGGTCTAATTGCGCTTCAAAAAATGCCCGATTCGCCTGTAAATGCTTGGGATTCGGGTCATCTAAGGGATACAGCAGTGCGGTTCGTAACGCCTGAAATACTGCCGATGTCACACAATACATCGATCGCTGAAACGTTATACCAATTTGATTCAGGATATCATTTTCACTGCGACAACGCTTTTCATAGAAGTTTCGCAGATAAGGCGGTAAGAAATGTAACATATCCTGCATCAGTAAGGTGGGCGGAACTCCCGCCGAACCCACGGGGAATTTATCGGCATAGAGAACCCCATAATGGAAGTCTTTCTGATCAGTGGGAACTTCCTTGGCTTGGGCATTATAAGACTTCGTACCCCTAAAGGGCGCTGTGCGATAGAATACTGCTTCCACATAAGGAAGCGCCGCCTCATACAGCCAGGTAAACCCCTTGGACTTAGGAATCACCTCATAACATTCCCCTTTGACATACACATGATGATAGATCGGACGACCCGCGATCGCGAAGATGCCATTTACCAAAAAGTTCATCGCTTCGGGGACAGAGGTGATTTTTCCTTCGTCGTAGAGATCCGACACCTCAAAGAACACCGGTGCCATCACTTCCCAGAATAGTCCCAAAAGACTATAATACGACGCCTGACGACACTGCTCAATAAACATCTCTGGGAACAGCTTATGCCATCCCAGCATCACCGGATTCCCTTTAAAATACGCCTGAATTGCCCGATTCGCATTGTTCTTATACTCTTCAGTATCCAGATACGGATCAAACTGATTCACCGGGGCGTACATATTCCGATGCCAAAGCATTGCCCGCATACAGGCTTCAGCAAACTCCATATTAATCCGGTCATGCCACAAGTGATGCAATAACTTGGGCATTTTCTGGGTTTCCCCTGTCTCAATAAATTCCACAAGTTCCGGATGCGCCGTTGCTTGACCCCGCCAAATGCGTAAATCGGCATCATCTCCGGCATAATGATTATGGAGGTCTAAATATTCTTTGGGCAGAAAATATTTAAAGAAGGGAAACGGATTCAAAAAGACTCGTTCGCCAATATAAAGCAAATCCCGCCAATAGAAATCCATGGGCACCGCATACGCCTTCCAGATGCCAATAATTTGCATCAAATTTTCTGGCGTATCGGGAACCATCGCCCCCCCCGCTTCCAAGCGGTGAACAATATCCGCCAATTCATGCTGAGACGGGGGTAATTTCGTTGCTGGTTTTGTTGGAGTTTGTACCATGGTTATCAAGTTTTGAGTGTTAACCCTTCACGTTGTTCAAGGAAATGATTGTTAATGCTGTAGGGGCGGGTTTAGGGATTAATATTGATTGTTGTCCCTAGCTTGGCTACAAAACCCGCCCGTTGTTCACGTCAAAGAACGACATAAGACTTTGTTCAAGGGA
>CAZNNK010000080.1:0-12571 GCA_964574085.1 uncultured Coleofasciculus sp. | reverse complement strand
GGCAACAGGCAACAGGCAACAGATAAATGTCCTAACGTATCCTCGTAGTGCTATATTGACAAAAGCTTCAGTGCCAAACAAGCGATCGCGTCTTGCCTTTACCTACATTCCTTTCCCAATCAGTCACTCACGTTTGCTGTCTGACTCTTGGGCATCATTAAAACTAGGAAGTTCCTCTAAAGGACATTGCAAGATGCTACATAAAGCCTGTGTCTGACGAATCGTGAGTCGAGGTTCAAATCTGCCAGCTTCCCAATTACTCACAGTCTGATCCGTGACGCCTACCGCATCTGCTACCTGTTTTTGAGTTAGTCCCAACCGTTTTCTTAGCTGCATCAGCTTCCTCCCTGAACTCATTGCCTCCTGATTGCCTTAACTATAATTTGCCAACTCGTCTAAGGTTAAATCGAGCAAATCACACAATGCTTTAGTCTGGATGGGGTATAGCTTTGGGATATGTCTGCCAGCTTCCCAATTTTTCACAGTAGTTACCGTCACACCTAATTGATCAGCGACTTGCTGCTGCGTCAGATGCAGTGATTTACGTTGGCGTTTAAGCTTTTCCCCCACACTCGTCATTACTGTTTTATTCCAAAATCCTCATGGTTAAATTGACTTAACTATAATTTGCCCACAACTCAACTAAATATGCTACTCGGCTAACTCTTCTAAGGTGAGGTTTAACAAATCACACAACCTTTTCATTTGTGCAGGATATAGCTTAGGAATGTGCCTGCCAGCTTCCCAGTTTTGCACCGTTGTTATCGTTACATCTAATTCATGAGCCAGTTGCCGTTGTGTTAAATTCAACGATTCTCGTCGTTGTTTCAGCTTTTCTCCCAAATTAGCCATTACTACCTGATACCTAGATAACTTAGCTTAGTTGACTTGGTTAAGTTTTCCATTTAATATGAAGGCATAGTTTCAAACAGTCAGAAAGCCAGTGCATCCCGGCTACCAACCTTTTAGCACTGGCTCTGGCTCCAATTTCAGATGGAGACACATTTATTATGCCTTACAGAGAACGCCTTTATCCTTGGGTGCTGGTTCGCCTGCTACCCAAAATGCAAGGAGTCACTGTAGCACAGTATCGTAGCCCTCCGCCGTCTGATGCCAAATGCCCAATTTGTGGTGATGTTTAATCCGGGTTTACCCCCAGAGAATCAGCCAAACTCGCGCTAGCACGTCAGTGTCAGGGCGCACGTCGGTGAGCCCCTACGGTTTCCTGGCGTGGGGCTAATTCATAAATATTCCTCAAATCCTTACATAGGACATAAGACGTAGCTTGCTTCTTTTCGGGAACGAGTATGACAAATGACGAATGACAAATGACGAATGACTTACTCTTTCACAATCTCAAACAAATCCTCTATTAATACATCAAATGTCCGTGCTAACTTCAGCAGCGCCCCAATATCCACCATCGTCATTCCTGGCGATCGCGCGTAGGTTTTGATGGTACTATAGGGGACTCCGGACTGTTCAGCGACATCCAGCAACGTCCAGTTTTCCCTAGCCGCTAGTTCCCTAATCCGCAACCGAACTCGTTCGCCTCTTGACATAAAGTTTAAATTTCGCCTACATTAAGCAAATTAAAAGCGATCGCACCATTAGGTATGTAGCCAGATTGCGATCGCTATGTCATATCAAAACATAACCCCATGGTTTGGGGTGCATCTCCTATGTTATCAACACTTCAGCTAAAATCAAGAGCCACTCATCCGTTACAACGATTTGTTACCCCAGAAGCCATTGCGCTTCTACTCAATCTCCATCCTGACGAGATTTATCGCATTGACTGCTGGCGATATGTGATTCATGTTGTTGGCAAGGGAGTCAGCACGTTTGTCAGTTATGCCGATATCCCGCCAATTTTAGGCGTAGACTCGCCCACGCTGAAAGATACCCTCTGTTGGCGGAGGCGCTGGCGCAAGCATAAGTACAAAGCGCCGGACTTTTGGGCGACATTTTACCAACAGAAGTTTCAGCAATCCCTGTCTCTATCAGAACTGTATCAATGGGGGGAATTGGTGAACCGGATTCAATTTGGACTGTCGGGCGCAACCTTAGAGTGGCTGCGAAGTGTTTATATAAAGGAGAGAGAGTCATTCAACTTCTGAAACAAAGCCGGATATATCTCATCGGTTGCACGATTCTCAATCAGCCAAATTGTAGTGGCGTAGCCCACCTAAACCAGATGGATTAACCTGACGCCCGCCAACCGTAGGGGCGCACAGACGTGCGCCCGGTTTAGACTGACGTGCGCCCGGTTTAACAGTAAGAAACCCCCTTTTTGCCCTGGCGACTAGAAGTCGCTGCTACACAAACTTGCGTCCGCCTGCGCGGACTAGACTAGATTAGGGCTTGCTGCATTCTCCCTCATCTCCCCCATCTTCCCCATCTCCTCCATCTCCCTCATCTTCCCCCCGCTCCCCCTTGTGTAAGCTACAATTATTAAGAAACTTATAGTAAAATCAACCTCTCTCAAATCACTCCCTAACGCTTTTATGACTCTTCCGATTCGCAACGTTGCCATTATTGCCCACGTCGATCACGGCAAAACCACCTTGGTTGACGCCCTGCTGAAACAATCCGGTATCTTCCGTGAAGGGGAAGAGGTTCCTGATTGCGTTATGGACTCCAATGATTTGGAGCGAGAGCGGGGAATTACGATTCTGTCTAAAAATACAGCCGTTCACTATAAAGATATCTTAATCAATATTGTCGATACTCCCGGTCACGCCGATTTTGGTGGGGAAGTAGAACGGGTATTGGGGATGGTGGATGGTTGTATCCTGATTGTGGATGCCAATGAAGGACCCATGCCCCAAACCCGGTTCGTCCTCAAAAAAGCCCTGGAAAAAGGACTGCGCCCGATTGTGGTGGTGAATAAAATTGACCGTCCTCAAGCTGATCCCTACGGTGCTGTGGATAAAGTCCTCGATTTGTTTATTGAGTTGGGGGCGGATGATGATCAGTGTGAGTTTCCTTATCTGTTTGCGTCTGGGTTACAAGGGTACGCCAAAGAAGATTTAGATAGCGAAGGGGTGGATGTGCAACCCTTGTTTGAATCCATCCTGCGCCATGTTCCACCGCCTGTGGGTGATGTAAGCAAACCTCTGCAATTGCAAGTCACGACTCTGGATTATTCAGATTATCTGGGTCGAATTGTGATTGGCAAAATCCATAATGGCGTCATTAAAGCGGGTCAGCAAGCGGCTTTAGTTACAGAAAGCGGGGAAATTGTCAAGACTAAAATTAGCAAACTTATGGGGTTTGAAGGACTCCAGCGCGTTGATTTAGAGGAAGCCTCTGCGGGAAATATTGTCGCCGTGGCAGGGTTTGCGAATGCTAATATCGGCGAGACGATTACCTGTCCCAATGAACCCCAAGCCTTACCGTTAATTAAGGTCGATGAACCGACATTGCAGATGACGTTCTCGGTGAACGATTCGCCGTTTGCAGGTCAGGAAGGGGATTACGTCACCTCGCGGCAACTACGCGATCGCTTGATGCGAGAATTAGAGACGAATGTCGCCCTGCGTGTCGATGAAACCGATTCTCCGGATAAATTCTTAGTCTCTGGGCGGGGGGAATTACACCTGGGTATCCTAATTGAAACCATGCGCCGCGAGGGGTATGAGTTTCAGGTGTCTCAGCCGCAAGTGATTTATCGGGAAGTGAAAGGTCAACCCTGCGAACCTTACGAAGTTTTGGCGCTTGACATTCCCGAAGAAGCCGTGGGTGGCTGTATTGAACGGTTGGGTCAGCGCAAGGGCGAAATGCAGAATATGCACGTTAGTGGTAATGGTCGCACGCAATTGGAATTTGTGATTCCCGCACGGGGTTTAATTGGCTTCCGGGGTGAGTTCATGCGCCTGACGCGGGGGGATGGGATTATGAATCACAGTTTCTTGGATTATCGTCCGATTTCCGGTGATGTGGAAACCCGCCGCAATGGGGTGATTATTGCCTTTGAGGAAGGGGTGGCGACATTCTATTCCTTGAAAAATGGCGAAGACCGAGGTGTATTCTTTATTACACCGGGGACGCGGGTGTATAAGGGGATGATTGTTGGCGAACACAACCGTCCTCAAGATTTGGATTTGAATGTTTGTAAGACCAAGCAGTTAACCAACCATCGTTCCGCCACCGGGGATGAATTGGTGCAGTTGCAAGCGCCTGCTGAGATGAGTTTAGAACGGGCGTTGGAATATATCGGACCGGAAGAGTTGGTGGAAATCACGCCCCAGTCGGTGCGGTTGCGGAAGGTGACGAAGAAGTTGGTGAAGCGTTAACCGTAGGGGCGCAGGGAAATGGGCTATAGAAATTTTGTCCCCCATCTCCCCTGCTTCCCTAAACGGTATTTAGACAAAATGAAGTAAAAATTGTGCCAGAAACTGTCTAAGTACCGCCGTGAGGGTGTCAATTACAAGTCGCCAACGTAGGTATCGAGGGCTTTCGCTGTTTCGACTAGGGGATGATGACTATCCACTAAAATCGGACTGTTGCTAGTCACCTCATCAATGGGAATGTTGACAACAACTCCATTCTGCCAAGCAACCATTTTTTGATAGTCATCCTTGGCAATTAAATCGACAGCCGCTTTGCCAAAGGAGGTAGCCAGCAAACGGTCTAACGCCGAGGGCGCACCACCCCGTTGAACATGACCTAAGACTGTTACTCGTGCTTCGATGATATTTCCGCTAACGTGAGAAATCTGATCGGCGACATAATCTCCGATCCCCCTTAGCCTGACCTCACCCAGGGCATCTGTGTAGTAGCGTTCTTGACCCTCAATGGTTTTCGCCCCCTCAGCCACAACCACGATCGCAAAGCGGCGATTCCAGCGATCGCGCAGTTCGGTGATATGGTTACAAACGCCGCTAATGGAATAGGGAATTTCCGGGATCAGGATCACATCAGCACCGCCAGCAATCCCGGCATTTAGGGCTAGATGTCCGGCTTCGCGCCCCATCACCTCAACCACCATCACGCGATCATGACTGGCGGCTGTATAGGAGAGGCGAGATAGGGCATCAACAATGGTGTTCACCGCCGTATCAAAGCCAACGGCTAAATTCGTGAACGCCACATCATTATCAATCGTCTTGGGGACGCCCACAATATTCATATTCCCCTGATGAGCAAGCTGATTCATAATCGCCAGACTCCCGTCACCCCCAACAACAATTAGGGCGTCCAAACCTAATTTCTGATAACCAGCGATAATCTGCTCGGCTTGAGCCTCGGTATCCCCTTTATTAATTGAACCGAGGATAGTACCACCCGTACTCAGGAGTGGGTCAATGCCCCGACTATCTAGACCATGAACATTCAGTGAGACTGATTTGCCTTCCAATAAACCTTGGGTGGCGTAGGGAATGCCTAAAACTTCCCAATCATAGCTCAGGGTAGCATGTCTAACGGCAGCGCGAATGACCGCGTTTAATCCGGGACAGTCACCGCCACTGGTGAGTAGACCAATCCGTTTGCGAGTTTCCATCCTTGCTGGTCTGTAAACATCTAGTCCAAGATAGCCAATTTTCTGTGAGCTGAGAGTATCAAGCAGCACTGTGATTAAGACAATGATGATTAGAAAGCCCTGCTTCAATCCAAAACATGGCTCAACCAGGTCTTAGAGGAATTTCCTTTGTCATTAGATTAGAACCGCTTTCTTGACAAATGCACTTTATTGTGCATGCATAAATACTCAAACTTTCTTCAAGAGATTTATGACTTGACAAAATTATCGGGCTTGTGTATTTTCTAGAGATTGAAAGAAAAACAAAAAGCAAAGACGTTAATGGCTTTCAGTACAACGACTAAGTGGAGAATAGTGATAGCCACAGGAATGGCTATTCTTACCTCCTCCATTAATTTAGGTGAAGCAAAGGCTCAATCCATCCCTAATCCCCAAACTGTTTTGCTCGCCCAAACCTTTGGCGGAATTGAACGACAAATAGCCCTTGAGGACGTACCCCTTCCAGTTATGGCGGCTGCGCGAACGGTAACGGGTGGTGAACCCACAGCGGCAAATATTGAAATGAAGCCGGATGGGTCTATTGTTTATGAATTAAGAGGTCAAAACCAGCAAGGCTTTGAATTCGTTGCTGATGCGACTCCCAATGGACAAATTATTGAGGTAGACGAAGAAATTGAGCGGAGTGCGGTTCCCGAAGATGTGATCAAAGCACTCAAACGGTGGGAACCCAACGCCTCCATAGTCAGTACGTGGCGCAGTACCCGTCTAGGACAATTTGTCTATGAAATTGTGCTTGATAATGATTTCTGGTTTGAAATTCCGGCGGATACGCAGCAAATCACTATTCATAGAGTACAGCGTTCATAAGTCGGCGGGAAACATTAACGTTAAAGGCTGGGGAGTGTCATTTATTCTTTCTCCTTTGTCCTGGGTAAGGATTTGAGGAGTATTGACTTTCCCCTACTTCGGTGAAAAATTGTTGCTCACGACACCAGAGACCTATGAAGACATTTACATTTGCGAATTGGTCGAAATTTATAGCTGTGACATTAACCGCAACGACTATTCCTTTGACGATAAGTGCTGTTTCTGCTCAAGTTCTTAAAGGGTTTGGCGCTTCGTTTCCTGAACCCCTTTACCAACGCTATAGCACTGAATACGAAAAGGAAACTGGCAAAACGTTTGAATACACAGCCATTGGCAGTGGCGGTGGGATTCGCAAATTTATGGAGCGAGCCGTAGACTTTGGGGCAACCACATTAATTCCCACTCCGATTGAGGAAAATCAAGTGGAAGATGGATTGCTGATGGTACCGACTGGGGGAGGGGCGGTTGCTATTGTTTATAATCTTAAAGATGTCCCCACGAATATTAAACTCTCTCGTGAACAACTTGCCAAGATTTTCACGGGTCAAATTGGTAATTGGAAACAGGTGAATCCCCGCTTTCCGAATAAAGAAATTCAAGTTATCGTGCGCTCAGACAGTAGCGGTGCTACCTTTGTTTTGACGAAATACTTGAATAAAATTAGTGGGGGAAAGATAGAAGCCAGCCGAGAACCCGATTGGGGATTTGATATTTTCGCGGCGCGTCCCCAAGATAGTGGCGTGGCGGCAGAAGTGCGGCGCATTGATGGGGCAATTGGGTATGTTCAATCGGGTGTTGCCCAGAGAAATAATCTGCCTGTGGCTCGGTTGGAAAACCAAGCGGGTCGTTATGTTAAACCGACGTTAGCAGAAACCAAGAAAGCTCTGGCAAATGTCACGTTTAACGAAAATTTTACCACGGACAATATTAATGATCCAGAGGAGGGTTATCCGTTAGTCAGTTTAACCTGGCTACTTATCTATAAAAGATATCCAAATCAAACCCTTGTCCAAGACACTCAAGACGTGTTGAGATGGATCATGACGCGGGGACAAGAGTTGAATCAAGAGCTAGAATACACCAGAATTCCCGAAGATGTCGCCCAAAAAGTGATTGAAACGGTAAATACAGAATTGAAGGTTCGCCCCTATTAAAAACCTGAATTTTAATTTCAGGGAAAAAACCGGGGAAACGGGGAAATTCGGGGCGGGTTTAGTTACATCTGGGTGGAACCGAAAAGATAATCGTAAAACCCGCCCCTACACAGACGTCAGGTTCCCTGGAAGGTGATCAAGAAATACGCGCCAGGTTCCCTCGATAGTCGCGAAGGGTCAAACATAGGCAGTGAAACGTCAGATGAAAAACTCGGGTTGGGGATGAGGAGGACTAAAAGAAAAATTATGAACAAACAGAGTGCGCTATTGCCAGTAACATCAGCCATACTGGGTTATCATCTCCTAATTGTATCCCCAGTTTCAGCACAAGCTGATCCGATTAATCTGCCATTTCCTGATCCGCCGACAGCCTCAACACTTGGGTTGCCCATTGAAGATGATCGCCAACCGGATTCTTCCCTGGCTCAAATCACGTCGGTGAGTGAATTGCGCGATGTGAGTCCTAGGGATTGGGCGTATGAGGCATTGCGGAGTTTGGTGGAAAAATACCGTTGTTTAAGGGGTTCGACTGAACAAACCTTTGAGGGCAATCGGGCGTTAACCCGTTATGAATTTGCGGCGACACTGAACCTTTGTTTGAGTCGGATTGAAGAGTTAATTAATGACGCCAACACTAATGGGATTACTGAAGAAGACTTAGCCACGGTGCAACGGTTGACTTCCGACTTTGCGATAGAATTAGAGACAGTGATTACGGAAGTAGATACCCTAGATGCCAGAGTTGTGCGTCTTGAGGATCAGACATTCAGTACGACAACAATTCTACGCGGCAGTGTAAACTTTAATATAGCCGGAGCGTTTGGCGATCGCCAGGCGGTTCCTAGGGGCGAAAAACCCTCAGCAGACTTGGATGAAACGCTCACCCTCTCATCCCGTGTTAGCCTTAGCTTCGATACCAGCTTTACGGGTAGAGATCGATTGCGAACCCGGATACAAGCTGGGAATGTGAATAATTTTGGCAGTAGCGTGACGGGAACCGATATGACTCGTCTGATTGGTGCGACAAATACGGGCAATGATGTGAGCATTGGTACCCTATTTTACGAATTCCCCCTCGGCGATCGCGGCATCGTGGCGATCGCGCCAGCGGCTGATTTTCCGACTCGGATTTTTCCGGCGCTGAATCCGGTTTCTTCTATTTCCAATTTTGGTGGTGAAAGCCCGATTTACTCCTTTGCCTTTGGTGCAGGAACCGTCGCCTACTACCAATTTACCGATGAACTTGCTGCTGGGGTGAGCTATTTAACCACGTCGGGTAGCAATCCAGATGAGGGACTTTTCAATGGTCAATATACGGCTTTAGGTCAGGTAACGTTTACCCCATCAGACGAGTTGAGCATGGCGTTAACCTATGGTCGATATTATGCCCCTGAACCGGGTTCAACGGTTAATATTACCGCGTCGAAGGGCAGTGAATTGGCTCAGTTACCTTTTGGTGAAAGTACCGCTACTTCCTCCAACGCTTTGGGCTTACAATCGACCTATAAGTTAAACGATCAGATGATTCTAGGTGGTTGGCTGAGCTACTTTCAGGCAAATGCGGAAGGTTCACCGACTGTGAGTGGTTTGAGTGGTTCATCCGGCGTCGATGCAGAGATCTGGAGTTGGGCAATTACACTGGCTGTGCTGGATGTGGGGAAATTAGGTAGTCAATTAAATTTTGTGGTGGGGATGCCGCCGAAAGTGACCGATAATGATATTGTTGAGCGAGAAGATGAGGATACCTCGTTGCATTTTGAATTATCCTATACTTATCCTCTAAGTGATCGAATTTCGATAACTCCCGGCTTGGTGATGATTACCAATCCTGAACATAATGCAAATAATGATACCCTTTGGGTGGGATTGATGCGAACCAGTTTTAGTTTTTAGGTTGACGGGGTGATATTTAGTCCAGAATTGTTAAGACTAGCAGTAGATGAATGAGCTACGCGGCAAACAGGCTTTTATTTGTGATATGGATGGCGTAATTTATCACGGCAACCGCTTACTACCAGGAGTGGAGGCATTTTTGGGCTGGTTAAAAGCGTCGGAAAAGAAATTTCTGTTCTTGACTAATAGCAGTGAGCGATCGCCTCGGGAGTTGCGGGAGAAGCTAAAACGGTTGGGCGTCGAAGTCCCAGAGGAACATTTCTACACCAGCGCCTTGGCAACGGCGGCATTTTTGGCTCAACAATGTCCCGGAGGAAGTGCCTTTGTGATTGGGGAAGCGGGGTTGACAAATGCGCTGTATGATGCTGGGTTCTCGATGAATGATACCAATCCGGATTATGTGGTGGTAGGCGAGACGCGCAGTTATAGCTTTGAGAAATTAGAACATGCAGCGCAGTTGGTGATTAACGGGGCAAAATTAATTGGTACAAATTCCGATTTAACCGGACCGAGTGAGAAAGGAATTGTCCCCGCGACAGGGGCGTTAATTGCCCCCTTGGAACTGGCGACGGGGGCAAAAGCCTATTTTGTTGGGAAGCCGAATCCCTTAATGATGCGCCATGCTCTCAAGAAGTTAGGCTGTCGTCGCGAGGATACAGCCATCATTGGCGATCGCATGGACACCGATATTATCGCGGGGATTGAGTCAGAAATTGAGACGGCGTTGGTGTTATCTGGAGTCACCCGCCAAGAGGATTTAATCCGTTTTGCCTATCGTCCCCACTATATTTTATCAGGAGTGGGAGATTTAGTCCCTTGACCGTCTTTTAAGCTGAAGTTCCCATTGCCTTACCGTAACGAATAAGTTTAATGTATGACCTGAGTAAGGGCGCAAGCTTTGCGCCCCTACATCTGGCTTCACCTCATTCATCGCGGGGAAACTGATTAGTGCCGCGTGGCAGAAATCATTGAGCAGCTACAATCTCGCCAACTTCCCCTGCTCCCTCAGCTCCCCCTACTCCCCCTGCTTCTCCGCATTAAGCGCCACCCCGTAATTTGTCGAGGACGCTACGATCTTCTAAGGTCGAAGTATCGCCTGTTACCTCTTGACCCGCAGCGAGCGATCGCAACAACCGCCGCATGATTTTACCCGATCGCGTTTTGGGTAATCCTTCGGTGAATTTGATTTCACCAGGACGCGCCAAGGCGCCAATTTCTTGGGCAACGTGCTGTTTTAATTCCTTCGCTAAGGTGTCACTGGCGGTATAGTTTTCCTCTAAGGTGATAAAGGCGACGATTTCTTCCCCTTTCACCTCGCTCGGTTTGCCAACGACAGCAGCTTCGGCGACGGCGGGGTGAGAGACGAGGGATGATTCGACTTCCATCGTTCCTAAGCGATGTCCGGCGACGTTGATCACGTCATCAACTCGACCCATGACCCAAAAGTAACCCTCTGGATCTCGACGAGCGCCATCACCACTAAAGTAGAGATATTCTCCATCTTTGGGCGGGATATGCTCCCAATAGGTGCGACGGAAGCGATCCGGGTTGCCGTGAACCATACGAATCATACTGGGCCACGGATGTTTAATCACTAAGTAGCCCCCTTGGTTATCTCCCACCGGATTGCCGTCTAAATCCACCACATCAGCGACAATTCCGGGGAAGGGATAAGTAGCAGAACCCGGTTTCGTCGGTGTGGCACCGGGTAGAGGCGTGAGCATGATTCCCCCTGTTTCGGTTTGCCACCAAGTATCCACAATTGGACAGCGTTCGCCGCCAATGACACGGTGATACCACATCCAAGCGGCTGGGTTAATCGGTTCACCGACGCTTCCCAGTAATCGCAGCGAGGATAAGTCTCGCGCTTTGGGTAAATGTTCCCCCATTTTCATGAATAGCCGAATCGCGGTGGGGGCGGTATAGAAAATGGTGACTCGGTATTTTTGCACCACATCCCACATACAACCGGGATTCGAGGAACGGGGTGCCCCTTCATACATGACGGTGGTGGCACCGTTGGATAAGGGTCCGTACACAATATAACTGTGACCCGTAATCCAACCGATATCCGCAGTACACCAGAAGACATCCGAGGGGTGCAGATCAAACACCCATTTTGTGGTGATATGGGTATAAAGGTTATACCCACCTGTGGCATGAACCACACCTTTAGGTTTACCCGTGGTGCCAGAGGTATAAAGGATGAAGGCGGGGTCTTCACTGTCCATGGGTTCGGCTGGACAATCCGCAGAGACACCCGATCGCAGATCGTGCCACCAGTGATCGCGTCCCGGTGCCATACCGATCTGTTGACCTGTGCGTTGCACCACCAGAACGCTGTGAACACTGGGAACGCTATTTCCGGCTAAAGCTTTGTCTACTTGCTCTTTTAACGGTACGATCGCATCCTTGCGCCAACCGCCATCCGCCGTAATTACCACTTTGGCTTCAGCGTCTAAGAGTCGGTCTTTGAGGGCTTCAGAACTAAACCCACCAAACACCACCGTATGGGGTGTGCCAATTCGCAAACAAGCCAGCATGGCGATCGCCGCTTCGGGAATCATCGGCATATAAATCCCCACGCGATCGCCTTTTTTCAAGCCCAGTTGTTTGAGAACATTTGCCATTTGACAGACTTCCCGATGCAACTGAGCATAAGTAAAGCTACGGGAGTCTCCGGGTTCGCCTTCCCAAATTAAGGCTAATTTGTCCTGTCGTTCAGGGGTCAGGTGGCGATCGAGGCAGTTATAAGAAATATTAAGTTTACCGCCGATAAACCACTGAGCAAATGGGGGTTGCCAATCCAGCACCTTATCCCATTTCTGGAACCAGTGCAGTTCTTGTTCTGCCAATTGACCCCAAAAGGCTTCTGGATCAGCTTTCGCTTGGTCATAGAGGCGCTGATACTCCTCCATGCTCTTAATATGGGACTCTTGGCTAAACTGACTCGGTGGATTAAACAGACGTTTTTCTTGAAGGACGGATTCTATGGTCGCTTGTGACATCGTTTCTCTCCTCAAACGAGACGATCATCGTAGCGGTTAATTAAAAAACTGATAATCATATCATACGCAAAAGCATACACTTTGATTCATCTGCTACATCTGCTGTAACAATTGAAGTAGAGGTGCAGAGGCGGAGGAGATAGGGGAGATGGGGGAGATAGGGG
>CAZNNK010000079.1:4393-12652 GCA_964574085.1 uncultured Coleofasciculus sp. | reverse complement strand
CTCTACCCCACCCTAACCCTCCCCTTATCAAGGGGAGGGAACATTTCCCCCCTACAAACCATTTTCCCTGAGCCAAGTTAAGGATTCCCTACTATCCAATTACTATTTTTGGTCAAATTTGGCAACCGCATTCTGGAAGGACTGCTGTAAATCCAGCCAAGCGGCTTCTACTCCAGTTTTGATATCTTCCCAAGCATCCTGACTAGCCGTCTGGAGTTCTTCCAATTTCTTCTGTACGGCAACTTGTTTGGTTTGCAATTCTTCAATCTGGCTATTGTACTGAATCTTAGCATCAGCCTGGGCTTGGGCTGCCTTGGCTTTCATTTCGTCAACCTGAGCATTCAGCTTGTTTAACTCAGCTTGCACTTTTTCTCGGTATACCTGTTGCTGTTCTGGTTGGGTAGCCATAAGAATACCTCATTAACGTCAAAAATTTGCCTCAAAAAGGCTGGATACAACCATAAATGTTTAATTCCTTACTCATTATAGAGTGACTTGTCAGGTTCATGCATCTATCTCTTGAATGATATAATCCAATTCTGTCTTCTATCTAGCGAGATAACTAATTTGTTGTAGCGTCTGATACGCTCAGTTGCAATAGGGGTAACCCACTGCCCCGATTTGTTTGCAGTGACTATCCAACGGGAAAATGGCAGAACAAGCTCTAGCGCAGGATACCTATGCCGATTCCTACAAACACCGGGGTCGGAACTGGTGGAATAAGCTCACCGCCTTAATTGCATTGGCAAATATCCTGCTGGCATTATTCAATCTCAGCTATATTCCATTGCGGGATGTTTATGTGCGAGAATTTCCCGCGATCGCAACATTCTATGATCCGGTCAAAAGTATTGAGCCTCATCCGGATACCCAACGTTATCTCCAAACCGTTGATGCTTTAACCGTACAACTCTCCCAGCAAGGACTACAAGCACCGCCAACCGAGCAAGTCTTGCGAGAGTTGCGCCAACAAAGTAATGACTTGATTGAAGAGAACCCCTTTCTGGCAGCCAATAAGTTTGGTACATTCGCTAAATTGAAGCGGCGGATGCGGGATCATCTGAATACGGAATCAGCCAAGCAAGCCTTTGCGCGATTTTGGCGACAGGAGTATCTGGTGCAAGTGGGCTGGGAAAACGCCCTCTCATTCTTTAACAGCGATATTCGACCGCTACTGAACAGTAATTATTTTCGACCCACCGACGAAAATGGTCAACTCGTGGATAACTTCTGGCGTATTGACCTCTATTTTATTGCCTTTTTTGGGATTGAGCTTTTAGTCCGTACCTTTATCATGTCTCGACGCTTAGATAAATTGACCTGGGGAGATGCGCTTTGGCGGCGCTGGTACGACATGCTGCTACTGCTTCCCACCTGGCGCTGGTTACGCATCATTCCAGTATCCGTGCGATCGCATCAATCGGGCTTGATCAATATGGAGCGAATTTTAGCACAAGTCACCCACGAACCAGCGGCGTATTTGGCAGATCGGGTATCGATGTTTTTGATGGTGCGACTGATTAATCAAACCAAAGAATCTGTTGACAAAGGAGATATGGCGCGTGCCATCTTGCAACCTGAGACGTATGTCCAAGTTAGCGATATTAATAAAGTCGATGCCATCACCGATCGCCTCTTAGAACTCTCTATTTATAAAGTTTTACCGCAAGTTCAACCCGATTTACAGGCATTATTGCATCATAGTCTCAAAGGAGCGCTGCAACAATCAGATTTTTACACCGGATTGCGACAAGTACCGGGAATGAAAGGGTTGCCCAAAGATGTTATGGAAAACCTTGCCAATTATTTAGCCCAAGCTACTTATGAAGTCTTAGCTACCTCGTATTCTGATTTACAAGGGCGACAGCTATTTGACCAACTAAGTCACAATTTTAAGTACGCCCTGCGGGAAGAACTACAGGATGAGGCAACACAGCTAGAACTTCAGTCGTTGCTATCTGACTTGTTGGAAGAACTGAAGATCAATTATGTGCAGCGTTCAACGGATGAAGATCCGGAAGCCACCTTAGAAGAAGCCGATCAACTGCGTCAAGAGATGGAAAATCCCAAAATTCAGTAGTTTTTCACATTCTACAGGTCAAATTATTCCCCACGCCCAAATGTACGTAGATGCTACTATTTAAAAGGATAATAAAGGCAGCGATCGCGAGTAGTCACGATGACATCGACAAAACTCTCTGGTCAAGTAACGATTCCCCGCTTAGAAAACGGTGATAAACTCAACCGTTTTGAATTTGAGCATCGCTATTCAGCTATGCCTGATCTGAAAAAAGCGGAATTAATTGAAGGAATCGTGTACATGGCATCTCCAGTACGAGCCAAAAAACATGGCAAACCCCATTCTCGGATTATGGGTTGGTTAATCGCTTACGAAGCCGCTACACCAGGAGTAGAAACACTGGATAACACAACGGTGCGTCTAGATGCTGATAACGAACCCCAACCCGATGCTGTGTTAAGACTCGAACAAGGTGGACAATCAACAGTTAGCGACGATGATTATATCGAAGGTGCGCCTGAGTTAATCGTAGAAATTGCTGCCAGTAGTGTTTCCATTGATTTGCACCAAAAACTCAATGTGTATCGCCGCAATGGAGTGCAAGAGTATTTAGTGTGGCGAGTTGAAAACGGTGAATTGGATTGGTTTAGGTTAAATGCCGGGGAATATGTTAAAGTTGCACCCAATAGCGAGGGAATAATTTGTGCAGTTGTGTTTCCAGGATTGTGGCTCGATAGAGCCGCGTTATTAGCTGGAGATTTAGCCAAGGTTTTAGACATATTGCAACAGGGATTAGCCAGTCAAGACCATCAAGATTTTGTTGTATAGAGTAGAAACGCGATCGCAATGGATTATCCCGATATTGATATTGCCCCTCTCATTGATCATGCCCTCCTCTCGCCCACGGCGACACCCGAACAGGTAGAAAAATGTTGTCGTCAGGCAGATCGATTTCGATTTGCCACAGTCTGTGTCTATCCAGTGTACGTCAAACTCGCGGCTGAACTCTTGCACAACAAAACGCCCAAGGTTTGTACCGTGATTGGCTTTCCCACAGGCGCTACCACAACTGCTGCTAAACTCTACGAAGCCCAAGAAGCAGTAGAAAATGGCGCGACGGAATTGGATGTCGTGCTTCATTTAGGGGCATTAAAAATCGGGAACACCGACGCTATCTATCGACAAATTGCCCAAATCTGCGAGGAAACAGGGCAAACCGTCAAAGTTATCTTAGAAACAACGCTTTTAACCGACACTGAAAAACAACTCGCCGCCGAAATCTGTATGGATGCTGGGGCGCAATTTCTCAAAACCAGTACAGGTTGGCATGGAGGCGCAACGGTGTCAGATGTCAAATTCTTGAAAGACTTGACAAAAGGACAAATCGGGATTAAAGCTTCAGGAGGTATCCGCACCATCGAACAAGCATTAGATTTAGTCATAGCCGGAGCAACCCGATTAGGCACCTCTCGTGGACCAGAGTTGTTGCAACAGCTTGAGGAAAAGGACGAAGAATGAAGTGTTCTAGACGTGCCATGGCGTCTCTGTAGGGGCGGGTTTAGGGATTAATATTGATTGTTTTTGCCAACGTTTCTACAAAACCCGCCCTGACATAAGACATAAGACATAAGACAAATGACTAAAACCTATAACGCCACTGGAATTAATCTAAAAAGTATGCCCCTAGGTGAAGCGGATCGCTTAGTCACAATTTTAACGCCAGAGTGGGGATTGATTCGGGTAGTGGCACCAGGTTCCCGCAAACAGAACTCGAAATTGGCGGGTAGGATGGGCTTGTTTGTGGTGAATCAGTTATTGGTTTATAAAGGGCGATCGCTTGATAAAATTACTCAAGCTGAAACCTTGGAATCCTATCCGGGATTGGCGAAGGATTTAGGGAAACTAGCAGCTAGTCAGTACCTGGCAGAATTAGTCTTGTGTCATGCCTTAAGTGAACAACCCCAAGCCGAACTGTACGCCTTGTTTAATGAGCATCTGCGGCGATTGGAACAATTACCCGCCTTAAGCAGTAGTCCCTCCGGTACGTCCCTCCTTTTTGCACATCTTTGTCAGGGTATTTTTCACCTATTGGCATTAGCCGGGATTGCGCCACAAGTGCAACAATGTTGTATTTCTCAGCACCCGATTCAACCGGATGTGACTGATCCGAATTGGCACGTCGGATTTAGTGTAGAGGTGGGTGGAACTTATCTTATTCCAGTAGAAGCATTTCAAGCTGAGAATCGGTTCCATCCCGTTGCTAGCCGTAGTCAGGGAGTTGCTCACTCCCCTTTACCCCGGTTAACCTGTAAACTAAATGCCGTGGAATTAGCGATTGTACAACAGCTAGCGGCGGCTGAGTTATCCCAGGCATCCCTAGACGCGATCGCTCCCCTGTGGGTAAAAGTTGAGCGGATGTTACGGGATTATGCCCAGTATCACTTTGGTCGTTCCATTCGTTCAGCCACGTTAGTAGACGCCTTAGCGATGTCTACTGAATCATAGGTTTTGCCTTTAATCGGGATAATACTCAATCCAAGGAATTTTTAACGGTAGAATAGTAGCTTTGGATACACGAAAGTACGGAATAGAGGCTTTTTCCCTATTCCCTGTTCCCTGAAATGCGATGATAGAGACAGTGTAGTGTCATACAAAACTTATCAAACTATTTTGAGTGGACGATTCACCCATGGGGGTTGATCAGCCACAGCAGCCAACTGACGAGTAAAGAATGCGATTATCTGAATCTGAATCCAAACGAGTTCACCAACATCCTGCCCCAAAAAAGTCCTCGTCTGGGACTAAGCGCAATTATCGAGAACCTCACCAGCCGCCGCGTCAAGCGGGAAAAGTCCCGGACTCAACGGCTGAACCGCCTGTTGAACCAGGAAAACGGGGATTTGTACCCGTTCTGAAAAATGTTAACTTCTTAACCTTGTGGAGTGGTCAGGTTTTTTCGCAGCTTGCCGATAAAATCTATCTGGTGTTGATGATTGCCTTGATTGCTAGCCACTTTCAGCAGGCGGGAACCAGTATCAGTGGTTGGGTTTCAGCCTTGATGATTGCGTTTACGATTCCAGCTGTCCTGTTTGGTTCCCTGGCGGGAGTATTCGTGGATCGCTGGTCAAAAAAGGCGGTACTCGTCTCCACGAATCTGCTGCGCGGTGTCCTGGTTTGGTCAGTTCCGGCGGTGTTATGGCTGACTCAGGATTGGAGTCCCATCTATCAGTTGCCCGTCGGCTTCTATGGTTTGTTGATTATCACATTCTTGGTTTCCACCTTAACCCAGTTTTTTGCCCCGGCTGAACAAGCGGTAATTCCCCTAATTGTCAAGCGTCGTCATTTGCTCTCGGCAAATTCCCTTTATACCACAACCATGATGGCATCCTTAATTATTGGATTTGCCGTGGGTGATCCCCTATTAGCCTTGACCGATAAATTAGTCGCGCAGTTGGGGATTGATTGGCAATTTGGGAAGGAATTGGTTGTCGGTGGAGGGTATGCGATCGCGGGATTGTTGCTGCTAGTGCTGAAAACCGGTGAAAACACTGAACCCACTGAAGGTGAAACTCCTCACGTTTTTGCCGATATCTGGGAGGGACTGCTTTATCTCAAACGGCAACGGCGCGTCCGCAATGCCATGATTCAATTAGTGATTTTATTCTCCATTTTCGCCGCCTTAGCTGTGTTAGCAGTACGACTCGCGGAAACCCTTCCGGGGATGAAAGCCTCCCAATTTGGCTTCTTACTGGCAATGGGAGGAATTGGAATGGCGGCTGGTGCGGCGATTCTGGGACATTGGGGTCAGCATTTTACCCATAATCGTTTGAGTCTCTATGGATCAATGGGTATGTCAGCGGCGCTAGTGGGGTTATCGGTGTTTACCCATAGTCTCTGGATGGCGTTAGTAATGACCGCCTTGTTGGGAATGTGTGGGGCGATGGTGGGGATTCCCATGCAAACCACCATTCAAGCTGAAACCCCGGAAGAGATGCGGGGGAAGGTCTTTGGACTACAGAATAATGGGGTGAATATTGCCTTGAGTCTGCCCTTAGCCTTAGCCGGTTTAGCCGAAACCTGGCTGGGTTTAGCTCCCGTCTTATTTAGTTTAGCCATAATTGCGATCGCGGGAGGGGGCATAAACTGGTATATTTCCGGTACAGGATCAGCGATGTTAACCCACGCTGACAAATAGAGACTCACGATTCAACTTGAATGCATATCGCCTGGATCGGAAAAAAATCACCCTTTTGTGGCAATGTCACTTACGGTCGAGAAGTGACTAACGCTCTATTAGATCGGGGATACCAAGTTAGTTTTCTCCATTTTGCCCAAGACGAAACCGCCGCAGACCCCCTGTGGTCAGGTTGTCAGGAGGTATCCCTCCCTTGTCTGTACAAGTCCCAAGTTTATACGATTCCCTCACCCAAAGCGAGTAAGGTTTTAAAACAGGCTTTACAACAACTGCGCCCAGATTTAGTCCATGCGTCTCTCACCTTGTCTCCCTTAGATTTTCTGCTTCCAGAAATCTGTGAAGACCTGAATTTACCCCTAGTTGCCACATTTCATCCCCCCTTTGATGGCAAACGCCGCAATTTAAAATCGGGAACCCAACTGGTTGCTTATCAACTCTATGCTCCATTTTTGGCACATTATGATCGGGTGATTATCTTTTCTCAACTGCAACGGGATTTTCTGGTGCGTTTGGGAGTTCCTCGCCCTAAACTCGCCGTGATTCCCAATGGGGTTGATGTGCAGAAATATGCTCCTAGCCCATCGAATTTAAACGTCCGATTTGATGCCCAACGCCTATTTGTTTATCAAGGTCGCATTGCCACAGAAAAGAATGTCGAGGCGTTACTCAAGGCGTGGAAACAGTCGCAAATGGGCGATACGTGCAAGCTTTTAATTGTTGGCAATGGACCTTTGGTTTCCACATTGAAACCTTTTTATGATCAAGACGATGGGATTCTTTGGTTAGGATTTATCGCTGATGAACGGCAGCGGATTGAGATTCTGCAAGCCGCCGATGTGTTTATTTTACCGTCGTTATTAGAAGGACTATCGTTGTCCTTACTCGAAGCGATGGCTTGTGGTTTGGCTTGTGTCGCCACCGATGCGGGGGCAGATGGTGAGGTTTTAGAAGGTGGCGCGGGTATTATTCTTAATACCCATCGGGTTACGTCTCAATTGAATACCCTTTTGCCCTTGTTACGAGATCATACAGAATGGACAACGCTTCTGGGTCAAAAAGCTAGAGCCAGGGTTTTGGAACGCTACACCTTAAGTGGGAATATTAGTCAATTAGAAATTTTATATAAAGACGTACTGAAAGGTACTCAGGCTTACGTTCCCCATCCTAGTCCCTTTTCCTTATGAGCAATGCTACGGGCAGTTAGAGCGGAAAGAGCGTTGCAACAACAACAGCAACAAACGGTGATTCGACTATTTTCTTTGGGCTTAAGTCTAGAACAAATTGCGACTGCTTGTAATCTTGCTGTAGAAGAAGTCAGCGTTATTCTTGAGTGAGAGGATTAGGTATCCGCTTCTTTTTCTTGGGTCAAAAAATAAGTCATCATTTGCACCAGCCAGGAGTTGCGCGGCGATAGGTAGGTAAACAGCCCATTCTCCCCACCATGGGCAACAGCTATACTATGGAAGTAAAAACCTAGACCAGCGCAGCGGAAGGAACTCTCCAGTTAAAAAAAGTGCAAAATCTTACTGTATAAGCATTCTCTCCTCCTGCCTTCTGCCTTCTGCCTTCCCCTGATTTTGGAGCAGCGCGGGTTGAGTCAAGGTATCGGTTTTCTCTAAAACGTTATCGATACAACCTGCCCTTACATCCTTTGCCACTATGCTTAAGCCTATTTCTAATCCTAGAACGCTTTCCCCCGTTTTCTTATTCCTATTCCTATTTACCCTAGTCCTGACGTTCCTGTTTGCCTTCCCCTGGGTTAACGCCCAAGAACCACCTAAACCGAAACCTTGGCAGATTGACGGGATCATGGCTGCCAAGGATGATGAGCATGACCAAGTGAAGGGGTACGCTTTTTGGGTATTCAGTGAATATAAGCCGCAGGACTTAAAATCGGTGGTTAAGAAACCGGAGGATATCGCCCGAAAAGCTGTCACAATCCTCAAAGATGAGAGCGTTGACAAATATGTTCGTAGCTCGGCGGCACGAGCTTTGGGGAATTTGGGAGAAACTGCCCAACCCCATGTTAAAGATATCGCCACTA
>CAZNNK010000079.1:0-4293 GCA_964574085.1 uncultured Coleofasciculus sp. | reverse complement strand
CGTTCAAGATATCCTCAACTTCCTCAAAGATGAGAGCGTTGACGTAAATGTTCGTGGCTCGGCGGCTTATGCTTTGGGGAATTTGGGAGAAACTGCCCAACCCTACGTTAAAGATATCGCCACTATCCTCAAAGATGAGAGCGTTGACATAAATGCTCGTCGCTCGGCGGCACGAGCTTTGGGGAATTTGGGAGAAACTGCCCAACCCTACGTTAAAGATATCCTCAACTTCCTCAAAGATGAGAGCGTTGACCAATATGTTCGTCGCTCGGCGGCAGAGGCTTTGATAAATATCCGAAAACTGAAGCGAAACGAGGTTTTTGTCGTCTTGAATAATGTCTACGAACCCAATACACTCGATGTTCAACTTCGGTGGCGATTTTTGACCTATTTCCTGAGTGGCGGCACGGATGAGGTGAAAATGTTGCTCAAATGGTTGGGCAAACCCCAAGACACTCCGACTCAACTTAACCACGAAGACGGTAAGCAAACGTTAAACATCTTTCTAGATATTTGGAAACCCTGTCAAGACCTAAAGTGGTTAAGAAAAGACTTAGCCGAGCAAATTGCGATTGTAGCTGCCAATAAAGAAGTTCCTTGGCGATGGCAGGATATCGGCTTACTCAAACGCCATCATCGCAACCTCCAGGCTGTGTATCCCACGAAAGCCACTGTCGTAGAATCGGCAATCAATGATCTCGAATTTTGGCGGTGGGTTTTCACTGCCAGAAAAATTATTATCGCTCATATTATCTTTTGGCTTGCCCTCATCTTCGCTTACCCCAAATCGCCCCAAATCCAAGCCATTTTCTTCTGGAACCCCTGGGTACGCAAGATTTTGGGTATGGGTTATGTTGGCTTTCTCCTTACTTGGGTTCCCTTCCTGCGCCGCAAACTGTTTGAACCCTTTAAACCTTCCCTCCTCGCCGATGCGGAATTAAATGATTTCGATGACTTCGCCTATTTTCCCGAATCGAAGGTGAAAGTTCTGGAGTCAGGAGAAATCCAAGCCATTACCGCAGCAATTCCTAGTATCCAAGGACAAATTATCGTAGTGGGCGATTCGGGCTTAGGCAAATCCATGTTTCTCCATCATCTGGTGAAACATTCCCGGCGGATTGTGGTTTACTTGCCTGCTCAAAACTGTCAAGATGGTGTCATTGCTGCTATTCAAGCCAAACTGCACGGACAAGTTCAAGACGATCAATTCCTGAAAAGCCTGATTTATAGCGGCGCAATCGATATCTGCATCGACGCCCTCAACGAAGTCTCCGCCGACACGCGATCGCAAATTAAACAATTTGTCCAAACCTATTTCCAGGGGAATATCATCATTACGACTCAGCCACTGGAGTGGGTACCGCCCTCAACGGCTAAACGCTATGACTTACAACCCCTGGAACCGCCCCAGATTGAGCAGTTTTTGCTCTCCCGCCGCCGGGGACTTCCCAAAAATGCCCTGGTTAAAGGTATTGAGTACGAAAAAGCGTGTAAGTCTTACCTAGCCGCCGCCTTAAACCCACAGCAATCCCCGGAGGAGTTAGAGGGTGTGCAACGGATACTTTCTAACCCCATGGATCTGACTTTGGTTTCTCTAATGCTATCTCAAGGAAAGCATCCCAACTTATTCCGTCTGCAAGAACAGCACTATCAAATGATGGCGGTAGAATATCAGCAAGAATGGCATCATGAATTCCCCCTCAACAAATTTTCGGAAGCGGTTTATCAAATGCGACTCAAAGATGAAAAAGCTTTGCCTGCGGATGAATTTAACCAAGAATTATCCAGTCTAGAAGATGAAAAATACAAAATGGTGGTCAGTCGTCAGTGGGACGATGAAAAGGGAAACACCAAGAAAGAATGGTACTTCCGCCATGATAAGATTATCGACTTCTTTATCGTGCAAACCTTCCTCGGCGACAGTTACTCAGCCGAGAAACGGCTCAGGGAGCATATCGGCGATTCCCGATTTCGGGGTGTTTACTTCTTATTAGCCACCTTACTGTCCGTCGATGAAGCTAAACAATTGCGGGAAACACTCATTCAATATGCCGCTGATACAAAAGACCATACCGTAAGCGATAAATTTGTGCAATTATTGCGGACTCGATGATCAAACGCCGCCTGTTTGTGGGGAACACCTCGACTTACTTCGGCTTACCTCGACTTCGCTCAGTAACACGCTCGGTGTGTCTTATGGAATGGGGAATGGGGAAGAGTTTCAACCTTTTAAGGCACTAAAGTGCTTACTACAAACATAAGGTTAATCCGGGTTTTTACCTTATGCCATCTGCCCTCCCTCTGCCTTATTGACCTAAATCACTCTGTTGGATGAGTCCAATGGGTGATGTTGAAGTCGTTACTTCTGCCATATCTTAAAGAAAGGTTACATCTTTACCCGCTTCCAGACGTGCTGTGGCACTGCATTGCCTCCTCATACCAAATCTGCCTTTGTACATTTATACCTTGAGTCCTGTTGCCTGTTGCCTTGTCCCCACCGGGGGAGTTGACCCGAAGCATCAACCAGCCGCCTAGTCAAGATTGCGCTACAATGTAAAGTAGTGTTAAGTAAAGCAACCAGATATTCATCAACTTATCGTTACAAACTTAACCACCTCGATTCGTCCAAGAGGAATAACCGTGACTCAGACAGCACCAAATCCTAAGACAAACCAGTTGAATAGTTCTCCAACCGTTAAGCCAGCCGAACTCAAGCCGGATGTCGATGTTGTCTTCTATCTCCCCGAAGCAGAACCCGACACATCTCAACAAGATCCAGGTTCCTCTTCCCTACCCGGAACCAAGAACGCCAAAAAAGGCTGGCTATCTGGCGGAAAGGGACTGTTTTTAGGCATTGGGATTGGTGTCTTCTTAGCATTTGGGGCGAACCGTTTGGTTTCGTCTCAACAAGCAGACGCCCCAACCGCAGCACCCCCTGTCGCCACATCATCTGCCCCCAGTCAAAGCGTCACCGTCGCCCCGGTGACATCTGAGAATGTTAGCCGTCGCTTAGACGCCACTGGAAGCGTCGCCGCTTTTGAGATGAATCCGGTTATGTCTCAGGCGACAGGGTTGCAGATTCAACAGGTACTCGTGGAAGAAGGGCAAGTTGTCAAAACTGGACAATTATTAGCCCGTCTGGATGATTCAGTACTCCAGGCACAATTAAATCAAGCCCAAGCCTCCGTCGCCCAAGCAGAAGCCCGCCTTGCGGAACTTCGGGCGGGTTCCCGTAGCGAAGAAATTGCCCGGGCGAAAGAAACCGTCAGAAGCGCTGAATCTGCTGTTACCGCCGCCGAGTCAGACTTGGAATTAGCCAGAACCCGGGTGGAACGTAATAAACTACTCCAAGCTGAAGGGGCTATCGCCCGCGATCGCTTAGATGAAGTCTACAATCAAGAACGCAGTAGCCGTTCCCAACTGGAACAGGCACAAGCCCGGTTACGAGAAGCCAACCAGCAACTTGCCCAACTTCAGGCTGGACCCCGGCGGGAAGTGATTACCCAAGCCGAAGCCCAACTCGCCCAGGCACAGGCACAGGTAGAATCCACGATCGCACAACTCAACAACACCCGTATCCTTGCCCCGGTGAGTGGTAAAATAGCCGAACGGAATGCCCGTGTGGGAGATGTCACCTCTGGCTCCCAAACTCTATTCAACATCATCGAAAACGGACGCCTGGAACTGATTGCTAAAGTTCCGGAAACTCAACTTCCCCAAATTCAACCCGGACAATCGGTAACGATTACCTCAGACGCGGATAGTCGTTTGCAACTGTCGGGAAAAGTTCGGGAAATTGACCCGATGATTGATGAAGCCTCCCGTCAGGCGCAGGTGAAGATTGATTTACCCACCTCAGCCGCCTTAAAACCGGGTATGTTTTTACGGGCGTCAATTACCACCTCAGCCGCCCAAGGGTTAACAGTACCCGCCAAAGCTATTTTGCCTCAAAGTGATGGCAGTGCGATCGCCTATATCGTGCAACCCGATAATACAGTTAAAGCCCAGTCTGTCGAGGTGGGCGAACTTCTGGGTGATAATCGGGTTGAGATTAAAAGTGGGTTATCTGTGGGCGATCGTGTCGTGGTTAAAGGTGCGGCGTATCTCAAAGATGGGGATAAGGTTGAAGTGGTCAACTGATTGGGTGAACAGTCCTAAACAAGTACGGGAGAACATTCTCATACCAAGTTGCAGTCTAATGTAGAACTTTCTTTTTCCCCCAATTTTCCCATCTCCCTCTCACCCCCTCCTCACAAGGGTAGGTTTTTTAAGATTGCGGTTCAGGTAAGACAA
>CAZNNK010000078.1:0-12696 GCA_964574085.1 uncultured Coleofasciculus sp. | reverse complement strand
GCTATCCAGTGACGGAGCGAGGCTTGACAGATTCGCTTCGCTATGCTAGACACCTGATTGATTTGATTATCGAGCTAGAAGAGGCAGAGGCAAAAGCCGCTTCATCACGAGAGTAAGTACACCTCGGTAGAGGGGGGAAGCGGGGGAAGCGAGGGGAGAAGTTATTCTCCGTAAATCGTCACAATAACTTGGCGACGACGCGGTTTCACATCGCATTCTAGGTGAAAGATTTGCTGCCAAGTCCCTAATTCTAACCTGCCATTTTTGAGGGGTACGGTGAGAGAGGGTCCCAACCAAGTGGCTTGCAGGTGAGAATGTCCGTTACCATCATGCCAGGTTTGCTCATGTCCGTAATCCCGACTGGGTGGAATCAGTTTATTTAACAGTTCTGGTAAATCCCGTTCCAATCCCGGTTCAAACTCGATTGTGCCAATGGAGGCGGTACTGCCAATATTAAAGACATGAACCATTCCGGTTTGAATACCAGAGTTTTTGACAATGGCATTGACTTTATCAGTTAAGTCATGCATATCGCCATTTTTGTCGGTGGCAAGTTGAATGTAGTCTTGATGAACAGCCATAGATTGATGTGGATAACTCTTTTTTATTTAAGCAGGATGGCTGAGGATCGTCATTTGTCATTTGTCATTTGTCATTGGTAAGCAGTTGCGGCTGTTATACACCGTGTAAAATTACGCAGGTCATCCCTGTCTAAACCTACCTGTAAACACTCGCTGCGCCGGTCCAGTCATGTAAATTCGTTGATCAACCTCTGACCATTCAATGTCCAAACACCCTCCAGGAAGTTCCACCGTACAGATGCGATCGCATTTTCCCGTCAATACCCCAGCAACAACTGATGCACAAGCCCCCGTACCACAGGCTAAGGTGGCTCCAGCCCCCCGTTCCCAGACTCGCATTTTGATATAATCGGGGCGTACCACTTGAATGAATTCGGTATTGGTTCGTTTGGGGAAGACGGAATGATGCTCGAACTGAGAACCAATAATGTCTAGGGGAATCGCACTCACGTCTTCCACGTAGGTAATACAGTGAGGATTGCCCATGCTTACACAGGTAACCTGCCAACTCTTCCCGCCAACCTCTAAAGGAACATCAATCACCTGTTGATCCCCTTGAGCCAAAGTTGTCGGGATTTGAGAGGCTAAAAGCTGAGGCATCCCCATATTCACCCTAACCTTGCCATTGTCTTCCAGTTTCGGTGTAATTACCCCAGCTAAGGTATGAATCCGATACTCCCTTGAATCGGTGACTCCCTGCAAATCGGCTATAAACTTCGCCAAACAGCGAATTCCATTGCCACACATTTCCGGTTCCGAGCCATCGGCGTTGAAAATCCGCATACTATAGTCAGTACCCTCCTGTCCGGGTAGGGCAAAAATCACCCCATCAGCGCCGATGCCAAAGTTGCGATCGCACCACTGCACGGTTTGCTCTGAAGTGATTAGTGGGTCTGACTTTGACCGATTATCAATCAGAATGAAGTCATTCCCCAGACCGTGGTACTTTGTAAATTCGATTTCCATTATTGTCTCCCGCTTAACCATCTAATTATGAGTGAATTGTCCACCAATCTACCCAGTGTTCGTCAACTGCAAGGCTTGATTCGAGAAGCCCAAGAGGTTGAACTGAAACTCATCACCAATGAAATCTTTACAGGCAGAGTGCGTTGGCAAGACACATCCTGCTTATGTATTCTAGATGAACAGGATCAGCCGATTATTATTTGGTATCATGCGATCGCCTATATCAAACCCAAGGGAGGCGGTGGCATGAATCGATCCCTCCAAGTACGCCAAGAGTCTGCTGTGGCGAGTTCTGAAACAGCAGACAGTTATGAAACGGTAGAAGGTTCAGAAACAGAGGAGAGTTCCGATAATCCCTTTGAATTTGCCTAATACGTCATTGGTCATTAGTCATTTGTCCTTTGTCAGGTAAGCTTTTGTATTGCCTATAGTCCAGAAATGCATGATTCTTTTAGTTAACCTCTACAAATGCTTGATCTAAATCAGCCTCGCGTTATCTTGTTTTAGGCGCGTTCTAGTGGCGTGACACACCTTATTTGATGAAGATGAATTAGAATTACGCCCCGAAACCGTAGGGGCGCACAGACGTGCGCCCTATTCGATGGTGAAATCTATTCCACAATTTTAGCTGTGTCACGCCACTAGGGTTGATTAGCTTTGCCCACCCGAATAAGCGGATCAACTGGCAAGTCTTTAAGCTAAGTGCTAGTCTATGCTCTAGGATTAATCCAGTTAATCGTTTGCCGATGCCAATGAGCGCCCTTTTAACACATTCTGAAGACATTAAACAAACCCGACTCAACACCCAGAGTTCAGGAATCCCCAGTCAATCGCTTCCAGTCACTCCGCGACGTTTCTCGGCTAAACCAGTAGGGTTTAAAGGACGGTTAACTACAGCGTTAACTGTAGGTCTAGCAACCGTTTTGGCGATCAAGACTCAAGCCGCGATCGCGCTGCAAGTGCGCGTAACCCCAGAAAATCCTCAGTTAGGGGATACGCTGTCGGTGATGATTGACACAGACACCACGACTCAACCGCCAAGGGTGTCCATGGGACAAAAAACCTATCCCGCCTTTCCCGTCACCGCCAATCGTTATCGCGCCTTACTCCCCACCAGTCCTCTGGATCAATCCGGACGTTTAGAATTTCAAGTGACTGGGGACGGTGAGGTGAGGAACCTGGCTGTATTCCTGAAAAATCGCTCGTTTCCCACCCAGCGTATCCGACTATCGGGTAGCGCCAACCGATCCGCAACGGAACTAGAACTGAATCGGGTAGCTGAGTTTAAAACATTGGTGACGCCGCAAAAGTTTTGGAATGGACCGTTGGTCAGACCTAATGCAGGTCGAGTGTCTACGGTGTTTGGCGTGCGCCGTTATTATAACGGAGTATTCGCCGAGAATTATTATCATCGAGGGGTTGACTACGCCGCTGGAACAGGTTCACCTATTGTCGCCCCCGCCGCCGGACGAGTGGCGTTAGTGGGACGAGAATCAGAGGGGTTTAATGTTCATGGCAATACAGTCGGAATTGACCATGGTCAAGGGGTGTTGAGTATTATGCTACACCTAAATCAAATCGACGTTCAAGAAGGAGATTTTGTCCAAGCCGGTCAAAGAATTGGTACAGTGGGATCAACGGGGGCTTCTACAGGACCGCATTTGCACTGGGGACTGTATGTTCATGGCATTGCCGTAGACCCAGTTCCCTGGAGATTTGAAGGTATTGAATAATACAGGGTTTAAGTTTTTTTGAAGTTTTCCTGCATCTTATGCACTTATGGGTTTTGTTTAAGGTAAACTCTGGTAAGTCTCCCCTGATCTGAGCGACGAATGGGCAACACAATCCAACTACCATGAGTATTGAAAAAATCGTAGAACAAGCTCTGCAAGATGGCTATTTAACCCCAGTCATGGAAACTGAGGTCGGACGTATTTGTGATACAGCATCAGAGCTTTCGATCGAAGAATATATGGCGTTGGATCGCCTGATGGGAGCGCTGTTGACGGGTGAAGTCGTCGCCGTTCCGCGCAAGCAGTTTATTAACGTGATGGAGGAGTTGGTACTCACCGAAGCGATCGCGCAAGTGGCGGAAATTGAAGCAACCAGCGATCAGGTGCTGGATGTGGGCGATATTGCCGCCTATGCTCTGAATCGACTTCCCCCTCTGTATGCTACGACAGAAGAAGGGGCAAAATACCAACGTCAACGAGCCAAAGAAGAACTACAAGAGTTGATTACTCAGCAAGTGGATACGGCGATCATGCAAAATCAGCATCGACCCGATTTTGGCTCTGAACGCCAAGCTCTTCGTAGAGGTAGCGGTAAAGATTTGTTCCAGCAGGTGAGTTCCTTACTCCAAGATTACGCGCCCAACTTTGAACCCAAATCTGATCTCAAAAGTCCTTAGAGGCGTTGGGAAGATGAGGGAGATGAGGGAGATGAGGGAGATGAGGAAGATGAGGGAAGATGGGGAAGACAACAAATAACGTAGCTTGCTTCTCGCTTCGTGAGTGTGACGAATGACAAATGACGAATGGCGAATGACGAATGGCGAATGACGAATCATTTCCGCACCAAGATAGTCGTCCCCACTTTAATTTGGTCATACAACGCCCGAATATCAGCATTTCGCATCCGTAAGCAGCCGTGAGAAATTGGCTTGCCAACTAGATCTTCATCATTAGTGCCATGAAAGCCAATCTGATGGTGTTCGTCAGACCAAAATCCGATCCAGCGATCGCCTAAGGGATTATCGGGTCCAGTCGGAATTAAATCACCAGTAATGGGTTGTCGCCAGATAGGGTTGCGCTGCTTGCGGAGAACCTTGAAGCTACCCGTTGGCGTTTCCCAACCCGGTTGACCCACAGCAACTGGATAGCTAGCGAGTTCCTGCTCTCCCCAGTAACTATACACCTTGGCGTCGCTCAAATCGACAACTAACCGCACATCCAGAGCGACTATCGCCTGATTCAGATAGGGAGTCAGGGGTGATACTTGGGCGATCGCGTTGCGCTCAGAAGCACCTGGATGAGGTAGAATTAATCCGGCTAAGGGAACAGGGGCATCTAATCCCCATCCCCAATCAAGTGCCATTCGCTCTCTTATCCATTCACCGTAGTTTCCCAGTGGCTGAGGTGAATCCAAATCGCTCTCATCCTCCAATCCATGAAATGTTCTCTGAACCGATTGGGCAATCTCAGAGGGGAGTGGTATTGATTGACGTTGTTGCCAAGCTACTGACAAGAGTAATCCTGCTGACCCAAAACACAGCAGCATCAAGCTAGTTTTTAGTGAGGATGTTCCGTCCATCATGACTTAGGAGGGTATCACTATCAGGGTATAGCTCTTGCAGGTATCAGGTCAATGCTTGTTGCTTAACATCCGAATACATCATTCCCAACGCTTAGGGTTTGCTCATTTTCGCTGAGGCAAGAAAAATTGGCGGTTCGAGGTTGAAAGTGCGATCGCAAAAGTTAAGGGCTTGAAGCCGTTTTAGTGTAAAGTTATATGTTTAGCGTCAGTTCATTGATGGATAAGCCAATCGCTCGATTTTAACGAGGTTAACAAATAGCAGGAAATAAGGCTGCTAAATCTTTCAAACGGATATAATGAAAGCCAAATATCCCCCACCTAGACTAACGCCAATTTACACGCTAGCGATCGCGATGGTAACGGTTCAGGAGTTAGCGGTACAGTTACGCTCAACCAAACAGGGGATTCCACATTACAACCTCAAGGAGAATTAACCATCACTGATGCGGTGGAAGTCCAAGAATTTGCCAGTATCACGACTCTAGCTGATGGCGGTTTTGTTGTCGTGTGGGATAGCAACCAGAATTCGCAGAGTAGTAATTTTGACATTTATGGGCGACGCTACGATGCTAGTGGTAATCCTGTCGGAGCGGAATTTGTCATCAGCAATGCAGCCAATCAAGAGTTATTTCCTAGCGTCACAGCTTTGGTAGACGGTAGCTTTGTGGTGATATGGCAGGACAACGAAAATGCTTTGCAAAAGGACATTCACGGGCGACTCTTCCCAGTAGAGGGTACGGATTCAGAGTTTGTGGTTAGCAATGCAACGGGGACTCAATCAAATCCTACCGTCACAGCATTAGCCGATGGCGGTTTTGTCGTGGCTTGGGATGACTCGCAAACCAACAGTTCAAATATTTATGGACGGCGCTATGGGGCAGATGGCACCGCCAGTCCAGAGTTTATCATCAGCAATACGGCGACGAGGCAGGAGTTTCCTGATATTACGGCATTAGCCGATGGTGGTTTTGTCGTAACCTGGGAAAATCATGAGACTGGCGACCTGATTAATATTAAGGCACGGCGCTATAGGGCAGATGGCACCGCAGGTGAAGCGTTTGTGATCAGCGAGGCAATGGATTCTCAGCGCCATCCTACGATCACGGGTTTAGCGGATGGCGGTTTTGTCGCCACCTGGCTGAGGGATCAGGGTGGTAATCGTAGTCTTTACGGACGGCGTTATCAGGCAGATGGAACGTCAGGCTCAGAGTTTGCGATCGCAGATACACTAATTGGTGATGTAATCAATTCCACGGATGTTACGGCTCTAGCAGACGGTGGCTTTGTGGCAGCGTGGCAGAGTTCGGGTAATGATAGTGATGTTTTCGGACGGCGCTACAGGGCAGATGGTACCGCAGGTGAAGCGTTTACCATCACCAGTGCAACGGATTTTCAGTTCAACCCGACGATCACAGGTCGAGCCGATGGTGGGTTTGTCGGAGCTTGGCAAAATGGTTCGCCTGAAACTAGCAATATCTCCGGTGACGTCTTTGCTCAAGTTCCGGCTCCTTTGACTTCACCAGACAATCGGGTCACTGGTGAAGTCGGTTCAGTAGCTAGTTTTAACACCCGTCCTGGTTTAAGTAATGGTGTATTAAATCCTCCCCCAGATGATGGTGGTATGATGCCTCCCCCAGATGATGGTGGTATGATGCCTCCCCCAGATGATGGTGGTATGATGCCTCCCCCAGATGATGACGGTTTTGTTTCTACCCCCCAGGAGGACAGTAATAGTAATGCAACCACTACCCAGATGTTCTTCCGCCAATCCCCGGAAATTGACCAAGAACTCACTCTGGCTAATGGTGTATGTCAAAATCTCATCCAGGAACCGAAACGAGGACCATTGCCAGAGGATGGAGTTTATGAGCGCGTTCTGACGACAACCGCAACTGAATTAGACTGCCGAAGACAGTGGGACGATCAGATTCACCCGGAAGCCTTGGGTAAGGGATGGAACAATCTGAGTCAACTGCCAGCAGAAGAACAAGCCTACGCCCAAATGATAGGTGAGGAGGAATATACCCTAACCCAGGGAATGTCTTGGAGAGCCAGACAAGCTTACTGGAGTGAACGCGCTCACAAGCAAGCGTCCTTAAACCCAAAGGAGTTTGCCAGTTATATCAACCAGATACGCAGTCTATCTGAAACCGAGCGTGTGCAGTATTATGAAGAACTGGCTAGGTAAACCTTTTTTCTGATATCTTGCACCTTTGTCAGTCAACCCAGATGGGGGAGATGAGGGAGATAAGGGAGATGGGAAAGCCGTTTAATGCAAATGGTGAAAGATGTGAGTTTTTCCGGATAGAATGTCTTTCCTCTAGAAGAATGATGATAGGCTTTTCCAGATGCCATATTGAAACTTGACGGGAAACATTACCCGTTTGGAGGATGTACTTGGTAAGTTTGAATAGAGATAATTAAAATTTAGTTTATTCACCCCAACCAAGCCTTTGCTAATCTGAGCGGGAACTCTACGTGAAGTCAGGCGTCTGTGAAAAGTAAGGATGTTCTAGCACCCATTACCATCCATGAGCCAATCGATTTCTCTATCCTGGTCACCGGTTGAGGTCACACCCGATAATGTGACGGTGCAACCTGAAAAACTCTCGAACTACGATTTAATTTTGCGCTGTCAGGACGGTATTACTCCTGACCGGGCTGCTTTTGCTGAACTGCTACGCCGATATCAGTCCCATGTGGAGAAGGTTTTATACCATCTGGCTCCAGATTGGCAGGACAGACCCGACTTGGCGCAAGAAGTTTGGATTAGAGTTTACCGGAATATTAAGCGCCTCAAGGAACCCGTCAAATTTAAGGGTTGGTTGAGTCGTATCACGACCAATCTTTTCTATGATGAGCTACGCAAGCGCAAGCGGGTAGCTCCGCCATTGTCCCTGGATGCACCGCGTCGGATGGATGATGGTGAGATGGATTGGGAAATTGCCGCTGATGGTCCAAGTCCGGAAGACAATATGGCAACGCGGGAATTTTACGCCCAGCTACGGGAAGCCATTAAAGACTTGCCAGAAGCATTCCGCACGACGATTGTCTTGCGAGAAATTGAAGGGATGGCTTATGAAGAGATTGCCGAAATTACAGGCGTATCCCTGGGAACCGTCAAGTCGCGTATCGCTAGAGCCCGCTCAAGACTGCAATCTCAACTGCAACCCTATCTAGATGTTTAATCGTCTCCGGATTAGAATGGGGAAATTGTTCCCCTAAACCAAAGTTCATTCTATGATGGGATATATAACATCTTGGATCGAGTAATTCCAAACGCTTGAGGGCAATGGGATGAAGGGTGTAGTCGTTCACTCAAGTCTTGCGTTACCCTGACTAAGGTCAACTTTCAACTATTATTTTATTTGCCAAGCTGCAAAAGCTGGCAAGTTAACGGTAAAAGTCAAACCTTATCAGCCAATACAGTTGAACAGTGGGGCTGGGCATCTCCTCACTATAAAACGCCAACAGCGTAATTGATAAGATTACGACCAAGGAAGCCCATACGCTCTCTCGAATAGAGTCAGTGTGGGAGGATGTCACAAACGATAACGATCCATAATTGAGCGCTAGTGAAGACTCGGTGGTGATCTAAAATGAACTCTAATTTTGATGCTCATAACTGTTCCGGGCAAGAAGCTGCCAGAGACATGGATAGTCTACAGCGCGATCGCTTTGAACTTATCAGTGCCTACATTGATGGTGAGGTGACAGCAGCCGAGCGCTATCAAGTGCAAGATTGGTTGGCAAACGATGCCAATAGTCAACACTTGTATACTCGACTGATGAAGCTACGCCAAGGACTGCATCAGCTCCCTGTACCTGCCACTCAGGTAACCGCTCAAGAGACGGCAAATCAGGTGTTTACCCGCATCGATCGCCGCCGCCTACGGAACACCATGGTTTGGGGGAGTGCCGCGATCGCCGCGATGTTTGTCAGTGCCTTTTCTGGGATACTCCCTGGTAGTCAGTTTATGCCACGGTTGGCTCAAACTCCTGTAACCGAAGAAGCGGCGGAGCCTCTAATGATTGCCGTGAACCGTCCAGTTATCCAAATCCCCAAGGCTAAAAGTGCCTCGCCGGAAAATTTTATTGATTCTGCCATCTTCAACCCCTAAAAAATATCTCTGCAAACCTATGCAAGATACGCCGTCATGCGGTACTAACGACTTCCCGTCGGATTCTCACCGACCTCTCTAAGCTCCCCGAAGGGATTGACAGCAGCCGATGACGGTTCATCCCATGATCCCCCGTTCCGTACTGAGCGTAACAAGCGAGTAGACTGTTAGTCTAGGCTGATAGAAGGAGTGGCGAGACGAACCTTTGGCTCGTTTCGCCACCGACTGCCAATGTGACCAGGCTGAAGGGGTGACAAGCAGCTCAAAAGCTTGACAGACAAAGCATTTCCCCCCTCAAGCCTCGAAAAGATGAGAGCTTATTGACAGGCTTATTGAGAACAAAAACGTGAATGAGAATGATAATCATCTGGATGACGAGGAAAGAGTATGTGCTGCGTCAAGCCTTACTCCTCTTCTGTCACTTTCCGGTTTCTCGTATGATTAGTAATTCCTAAAAACAAGATATGCTGAGTGATGCGGAGTTGGGCAATCCCATTTTGACCAATGCAAGCACCTTTGAGAATTTATACTCAGAAAAAATTGCGCGATCGCTTGCTCTGTCTATGCTCTAGGATTCAGAAAATGCAAGGCTTTTCGGAGAGTGACAGAAGAGGAGTATTCCGTAGGGGTTTTAGCGCTCATCTTCCTCAAAAATCGTACATAAGTAGCTCTTGCGATCACGAAGCGATACGAACTCTGGGGAACAGGCTTCGCCAACACGCTATGCAAGATAATAGACAATCTTATCTAGTTGAAACCACCGCTGCATTAAGGTTGAGCGCGATTGTACATCTATTTGGGCGCGTCAAAATCGCCCTAAGCCGCACGGCGTTTGCCGTTTCAATTTTTCGGCTCTTTGAACTTCAGTAAGAAGGAACGTATCGCTCAGAGTAAAAGCAATAGAAAATAAATTTTTGACTTTTTCCAAAAATTAACAAGAAATGGGTTGGTTTTGTGGTAAAAAAGAGCGGTCTATGTTTATTCCAATCAACCGCTCAATCAATAATGCTACCCAAATCCTATCACAGTTGCCTTAAGAATTATCTAAGTGAGTCTCAACTTCTCACCCTAGAAATTTTACTGTGGCTGCTTCAAGTACACAAACAAGTCAAGATTGAGAGATTAGCCGCGCTCTTTCCTGTACCCATCCTTTATCAAAGTAGGAGGAAACATCTGCAAAGGTTTTTAGTTCTTCCCAATAAACGTCTACCATTAATTTGGTTTCCGATAATTAAATATATATTAAGAACTCAAATTCCTCTAGGAAGTCGTGTTATTCTAGCGATAGATAGAACTCAATGGGACAGCAATAACCTATTAATGGTTGCTGTGATTTGGAAAAAACGTTCGTTCCCCGTCTATTGGCAATTTTTGGATAAGGCGGGCAGTAGCAATATATCCGAACAAATTGCAGTTATTCGTCCGGTCTTAAAATTGCTTTCCCGTTACCAAGTTGTTCTCATCGGAGATCGAGAATTCCGCCGCGTTGAACTAGCCTACTGGTTGAAGAAAAAGAAGGTATTCTTTGCATTGCGGATCAAGCAAGATACTTATATCCGTCAATCAGAAAGAAAATATCAACAGCTAAGTGAGTTGGGTTTAACTCCAGGGATGAAGTTATTTCATTCGGGAGTTAATTATACAAAGAAAAAGGGGTTTGGTCGTTTTAATTTAGCCGCTTATTGGAAACGAAAGTATCGAGGTTCTTATGAAAAACAGGGCTGGTTCATTCTAACCAATTTAAGTAGTATTGATGAAGTGATTCAGGTTTATCAATCTCGAAGTGGTATAGAATCCTTGTTCAAAGATTGTAAGACAGGTGGCTATAATTTAGAAGGGACTAAGGCATGCATAGAACGTTTAAATCGTTTAGTCTTGTTAATTGCCATGGCTTATACTATCGCTTCTTTAAAAGGTGACAAAACTCGTTGTCAAAGACAACAAAAATATATCTGTCGTCTCAAAGAGGTAGCAAGAAGCCAGAGACGACACAGCAATTTCTGGATTGGTCTTTATGGATTGACTTGGACGATTGGATGGGATTTTTGTCGAATCATTGTTGAGAAGCTTATGGGCATTAATCGCTCGAAGCTTCCTTATTTTCAACAAGGTTTAAAAGCTATGTCTTTAATTAGTATTTTTGCCTAGCATTTTTTCACCCATCTATATGACAACATCATTAAACCTGAGCTTTTACTAAGTTTAACCCCAATATTTATCTATTCAAGACTCTGGGACTGACTGAGATGTTGTTTTTTGGGTGGAAACTGAGCCGACTTTTCTGGGGACAATAATAAAGTAAAATAATCCTAACGCCTTACAGATAATGTGACAATTAACTTCGATTCAATCCCAATACATTTGCGTAAAATATACGCCAATGCACTTTTGCTCCGAAAAAGATAACAAAGATACTCAGAAAAGCAGGTGATTATCATTCTCATTCCCCTTTTCATTATCAATAAACCTGTCATAATCGCTGCCATCTTTTTGAGGGGAAGAGGGGGGAAATGCCTTGTCTGCCAAGCTTTTGAGCTGCTTGTCACCCCTTCAGCTTTTGGTCAGTTATCGATTACTCAAGATGGAAAAAATACGCTGATTGGTTTTGAACAGGAGACGTTAGCAATTCTCCAGGGAGTAAACGCTAACCTCTTGACTGAGGCGGATTTTATTTCGATTCGCTAAATTTTCCGGGCGCACATCCGGGCGCACATCGGTTATGGAAAAGAAACCGTAGGGGCGCACTGACGTGCGCCCGATTTAACCATAAAACCTATCCCACAATTTTAGCTGTGTCACGCCAGTAGAGTGAAAAAATATAGCGGTACATTTTTACTGTTAAGCAGTTCCCTCTTGGACTAACTGATGTCCTAACGTATTCCCGTAATGCTATATCTGTAGGGGCGGGTTTCACCTTTATTGTTGCGATCGCACCCAGATGCGACTAAACCTGCCCCGATTTTCGCTAAAAGCCGGTTGGGTTTCGCTTACACTCTACCCAACTGACAAGAACGATAAGCGCGATCGCACTTCTCCTTGCCCAACCGACTTAACTTCCCATCACCCGGGGTTCGCCACCGATGGCTTTAAATCCACTTGAGACTCACCCACAGGTTGATAGCCATTCTCCGGTAGAGGGCGCCGTTCTTCAATTAAGCCAATCGTATCACTCACCTTTTCCGGGAAAATCACCACCAAACCACCGGACGCCACGCCGTCTAACGCCGTATTAATCGCGTCGGTTTCTTTGAGAATAATGTCATACTCCCGATCCGGATTCGTCTCCAGAATCCCCTTGCGAATCAACTCCGCCGCCTCACCACTGGAACGTCCCCGTAAATCCGCATCTTCTTTAATAATGATCCGGTCAAAAATCTCCGCCGAGAGTCGTCCCAGGTTAATGAAATCCTCATCCCGGCGATCGCCTGGTCCACCGACAACACCAATTCGTTCCCCAGACCAATTGCGAACAAAACCACCCACGGCTTCATAACTGGCAGCATTATGGGCATAATCAACCAAGGCATGGTGCTCACCCAGGTTAAATAAATTCATCCGTCCCGGTGTCTGCGCCACAGACGCCCGGAATGTGGTCAACGCATGACGAATTGCCTCAATCGGAACCCCTTGAGCAAAGGCGGCGAGACTGGCGGCTAAGGCATTGGCAATTTGAAACGGTGCCATTCCCCGCATGGTCACAGGCACATGTTCCG
>CAZNNK010000077.1:0-12827 GCA_964574085.1 uncultured Coleofasciculus sp. | reverse complement strand
TCATCACAGTAACCGCGTTGCCCTTAGCCCAACCCGGTTTAGCCAAAGGCGGAACCGTGTATTTAGCCGCCGCCGATGGGGAGTTGATGGTGTCGTTGATTCAATCGAATTATCAAGGGTTTGGTAGTGGCATTCTGATTCCGGGTACAGGTATTGCCCTACACAATCGCGGCTATGGTTTCACCTTAGAAGCGGGTCATCCCAATCAAGTTGCACCCAGAAAACGTCCCTATCATACGATAATTCCCAGCTTCCTCACCCAAGACGGTCAACCCTTAGGACCCTTTGGCGTCATGGGGGAATATATGCAACCCCAGGGACATCTACAAATGGTGGTGAATCTGGTAGACTATGGCATGAATCCCCAAGCGGCACTAGATGCCCCACGATGGCAGTTTATCGCCGGAAACCAGGTACTTTTAGAGCCAACTGTACCGTCTCATATTGCCTTGGCACTTGCCCAACGGGGACATGACATTGAACGGAGTGCCGACAGGAAACGGTTTGGCAAGGGTCAGATGATTTTACAGCAGGGAGACGTTTTCGTGGCGGCGTCTGAACCCCGTGGGGATGGGTTGGCATTGGCGCAGTAGGGGCGGGTTTATACCGAGTTGCGCTCAAACATAGTAGATAGGAAAAGCAGGGGGAGCAGGGGAAGCAGGGGGAGGGAAAGTTATATCTTTGAATGCAACTTGGTATTAGGCACTCAATGTTGAATCCCACCAATAACATCTGTAGCAAAATCCGCCCTGACTAACGTCAAAACCAGATTCCCTCAAAGGTTGTGAAGCCCTCCCTACACCCTACACCCTGCCTACACCTCAAGTCCCTTGTCACCCCTTCAGACGATCGTCATTAATTTGTCATAACCTTGTCACACCCCCTTTCTAAAGTAGAGAGTGAAGCAAGTTCCTTCCCATTATGTACCGTTCCAATAATTCGATGATTCTCCTCAATGAGCAAGGTATAGACATTGATGATATTACCCGCAAGCGCTGGGAACGGGATATCTATAACCGTTTTCAAGAAGCCAGGGAACGCTTTCCAGAATTTTTTCCCTGCTTTGAAATCAGAAACTATCCAGTCAACAGACTCTATTATTCGATTCACTTTCAGCCGTTGACCCAATACGCTGAACGATTAACTCGCCACCGTCCTGATTTTCCCGATACCGAGCAATTTAAACCGATTGAAATGCTGTGGGATGAAGGTGGTAAAAGTGAATTAGACCGCTTATTTGCACGCTTTCAGACGCAGCGATCGCTAAAACCTGCCACACAAAACTGGGCAAATCGTTTGTGGATTAGCCAGATTCCTGATATCTTCAAGACATTGAGAGTGTCCAACCGTTAAGTCCCTGTGTCAGAGGCTATCTCCTCCAAGGAGTAATCCGCCAAGGGTTTGTCTCGACTATATAATCCCTTCTGTCTGTGATATTGAATAATCGACTCTCCAGAAAACCAATCCAGGGCAGTACGCACCCAGAACCATCCCGGATCAGGGGAGGTTTCTAAGCATACGGGTATCTGTTCACCTGTTCTATGAGCAACTAAGTGATGAGTGGGTTTAAACATACCCTTTTCGGGTGTTCGGCTGGCTGAGGCTTTCTTCTTCTTCGGCGCACAGTTGAGGCAGTATTTCGGTGGCGTACCCGGATAACATTCGCGAGTCGTTGCCTGATTGCACTTGGCACATATAAATGTGACAGGGCGAGTATAGATGGTTCTCGCGTGGGCGCGAACAATAAAGGTTTTGGACGGCATTGGTTTAAATGTAGAGAACAGGGAACAAGACGAGTTCGCGTTTCATTTAGACGCGCTATATAACAGAATTGATAAGAGTTGGGATGAGAGTCCGGTATCTGTTCAGAGGGGAATAGTATTATTTTTGAGCGTGCGATCGCGTTTTGCTGAAACTATACCCTATCAATTGAGTTCGGGTCAGTTGCGCTTGATACTGATTGGTTGAAGCCGCAACCTAACCCGACTCCCGTGAGTGATAACTCTCTTAATCAGGTAAAGTATACTGTCCCACAATTCGTTTAGCAAACTCCGGCACATGCGCCGCTAATTTCTCTGGGTGATGACGCTTCACATAGAGATAATTGCGGGTAAAGTGGGAGTCAATCGAGAAACGAGCATATTCTAATCCTTTCGGACCAATCTTTTCAATCACCACGCCCATTAATTTGGCTGCCCACATCGGTAAGGTAACCCCTTTATCATACGCCGGAATACTCTGTTGTACGGCTTGATATCGGTCACCCTTAGACGTAACTGATTGCGTTTCTAGCTGATTTTGCACCAGATCCAGCATTTCCTGTCCCCGGTCATTTCGCACCACAATCCATTGCCAACCAAAGGGGGCGCCCATGTAACCAACCACTAAATCCGCCAGAGAGTTGACGTAATCAAAACAACTCATACAAGATGGGGCAAATACATCTTTGAGTTCTTTTGTATTCAGTCCAAAGAAGGGGACTTTCTCAATTGAACCATCTTCGTGTTTGAAGTGAACTTGAAAATCCTGCATAAACTCATAATGCACCACGGTATCAGGAGACTTGCTGGTGGTTTCCAGGAATTTCTGCAAGCCAGCGCGGGTGACATTATCCACACAGGGCGTCCCCAGAACATAGAGTTTTTCTAAGCCCAGTTCTTTTTCCACTGCCCGTAATGCTTGAATTTGACAGCCGACGCCAATCACTAATAGGCGTTTCATCCCCGACTGTTCAATTTGTTCTAATACCGACAGGTTAGGAGACAGGGTGGGCTTATTCACCCGGGCGGCGAGAATCTCGTCTGGCGTTCGGGCGATAATCGGCATCGGTTGAAAACGGTCTTCTTTGGTATTCTGCACACAGATAACGCCTTCAACTTTGCCACTGGTGAGCATTTCAATGGCAATGGTGCTAACAATTCCTGTCCACTGCGCCCCTTCAATCGGTTGAAGTTTCCGCGCCGCCATCATGTCCTGGTTGACGCCGAAATACCAATCATCGGGATTATCCAGATTCCGGCTACGTCCATGGGTTTGGGTTTCTAATTCGGGAATCTGTTGGTTAAGAAAGGCACAAGCTTCCTTGACATAATGAATATAGTATGTATCACACAAACCACATTCGCTACAGAGTTCCTTGGCAGGGCGTATAGTCCCCGGTTTCAAGGCTTTGGCTTTTTTGTGTTTGGCGGAGTTGGGAGTAGTCGCAGTCATTGAAAAAGGATTTTCTCTTAAAGGAAAGTTCTTCTCTCAAGATATCCTAGTTCGTCGTCGGGGCTTTAGCCTAGTTTGTAGTTTGTAGTAAGGGCTTTAGCCTATCACAGTGCGCTCTGGCGTAGTTAGGGTTTGCTGAATAAATTTTGTGGTGGGGGTAGGCAACAGACAACAGGTAACAGTTTCAATCCCCAGTTGAGGGAAGATGGTGTGATTAGCCAGAGCGCTTTGCTTTTATGCGATCGCATCCTCTTGCAATACCAGGGTCAAAACGAAAGCACTTGGAGGGTGCATGTCAACGCAAGTAGGTTGGGTTGAGGGACGAAACCCAACTTATCCGATTAACTGGGGTATTACTTGGACGGGCATGCCTTCTGCATTAATTCAGCCACCGCCACCGCCACCGTCACCGCCACCAACACCGCCACCGTCACCGCCATTACCGCCGTCACTATCAACGAAAACGCCTGCACTACCAGATCTACCCCGGCGTTTACTACCTTTAGCAATTGCAAAGATTGCCAAGACCACAACCGCTACAATGATAAAAATTAGTCTTGTTCTGGTTTATACGGCTGTACCGCCTCGTTCGCCACCCGTAAAATTGCCTCTAAATCTTCATCCCTTAACTTTTCACCCGATACAATACGATCGCACACCTGGGACAATTCCTCTGTCACCGCTTCTCTGACGGCTATTTCGGCGTCTCTCACCTGATCCAAGGGCAGTTCATCAAAAACCCCCTGATTCACGGCGACAAGGGCAGCAATTTGCTCAGGAACCGATAACGGTTGGGATTCCTTTTGCTTGAGGATCTGCCGCACCCGACGCCCTCGTTCTAGGGTGTGACGAGTGTCTTCATCAAGCTGGGTGCTAAATCGAGCAAATACTTCCACTTCTTGGAATTGAGAATAAGACAGGCGTAAATCTCCAGCCACTTCTTGATACGCTGATAACTGGGTTTTGCCACCAACCCGCGACACCGATTTACCCACCTCCACTGCGGGTAAAACAGTTTGCTGGAATAAATCTGGAGACACGTAAATCTGACCGTCGGTAATTGAGATTAAATTAGTGGGAATATAGGCAGAAATATTCTGGGCTTGGGTTTCGACTATGGGTAATGCGGTTAGGGAACCGCCTCCCAAGTCCTCGCTGAGGTGGGTTGACCGTTCCAACATCCGGGAATGAATATAAAAAATATCACCGGGATAGGCTTCTCGACCTGGTGGACGCCGCAACAGTAAGGACAATTCACGATATGCCCAAGCATGGCGCGTCATATCATCAATCACCACTAACGCATCCTGTCCGCGATCGCGAAAATATTCGCCAATAGACATCGCCGAGTATGGGGTAATGTAGCGCAACCCGGGCGCATCTTCCCCGGTAGCAACAACAACCAGGGAATAATCCATCGCCTCTCGTTCGCGCAACTGGGCAATCACTTTTGCCACGGCGGAGGTTCGTTGACCCACGGCGCAGTAAATACAGATGACATCTTTCCCTTTTTGATTAATAATCGTATCCACCGCGATCGCGGTTTTCCCGGTTTGGCGATCGCCGACAATCAATTCCCGTTGACCGCGACCAATGGGAACTAACGCATCTACAACCTTAAGACCCGTCTGTAATGGCACTTTCACCGGGGCGCGGTCTAAAATAGCAGGGGCTTCCTGTTCGATGGGCAGACGTTCAGTGGTTTGAATCGCCCCCTGATTATCCAACGGACGACCCGTGGCGTCCATCACCCGACCAATCAGCGCCTCGCCGACTGGCACATCTAAAATCCGTCCGGTGCGCTGTACGCGATCGCCGGCTTCAATATGTTCACTTTCCCCTAGTAAAATAACCCCTACTTCATCCGGGTCTAAATTAAACGCAATTCCCAACAACCCACCGGGAAAGCGAATCAATTCATCCGCTTTTACCGTCGGTAAACCACTAACCGTTGCAATGCCACGGGATACCGATTTAACTACTCCTACCTCCCGCAGTTGGAGTTCAGGTTGATAGGTCTCTAATCCCTGGTCTAACTGGGTAAATGTTTCATCTAGAACCGTTTGTAGTGACATTGACTTTCCGTTCATGAAAAAGGCAGATGGTATAGCGCTACGCGCTAGGCAATGGGCAATAGGCAATGGGCAATAGTAGTGCGAGCGTCTCGCTCGCTATAGAGTCTCACTCGCTATGGAGTAGAGGGTTTTTGACCCGAAATTCTAGGGAATATCCAATACCTCGACAGCATCAGCCACGATCACAGGTTGTCCTTCATACTCAGCTTCTATTGTCTGCCGAATATCCCCCTCCCAGGTTAAGTCATAATCCCGCTCAAACTCAGCAATCACGAGTTGGCGTACTTCTCCGGTAACTTGGACATTCTGTTCTTCCAGAATCGGCTCGGTTGTTGCTGCGGTGTTGATCACCAACACTTGATCAGCAAACACTTCACCAGTTTCTTCTATGACAAATGTGTTAATTCCATAATCTTCTTCAACTTCACCCGTAACGGTTACCATCTCACCGATCAGTTCTTCAGTATCTTCAACAACGTCTTCAACGTCTGTATCATCGGTTTCCGTCAAGGTTGTGTCTACTTCCGTTTCCGGAACGGTGGCTTCGGGTTCGGGAGTGCAAGCGCCTAGGAGTAGGGATAAGGTGATTAAGGTAAACGTGCCTCCTTTCTTTACGCTAATCCAACTATTGCATTCTTTTTTAGGCAAACGATTCAGCATTCAATCATATCTCCTTGTGTGGATTTGGGTAAATTGCCAATTTGTCAACTATAATCTTGCGACTAGAAAATAGTTCGGCTAATTTACCTCAATTTTCTAGTCCTCGGCACTTAGCTTAAAAAATGAGGCGTCAAAATTTATCTGCCTCAAGGATGATTTATTTCATCTTTTATACTCCTTCAGACCTAAAAGCTTCCTTTTATCTTGTTCATCTGGTTTTCCTTGTTCCTCTTCTGCTTTTCCTTCTGCTTCAGCCTCCGGCTCTCGCTTATTCGGGAATTCTTTAGATAACTGTTCCTCTAGGCTTTCTAGATAGTCAGCTAAACTCCAAGCAATCTGATGATTTTTGCTCCGCATTTCTACGCCACAGATTAAATCAGATGAGGTAGAAAAATTTATCTCATTGCCATTGACAATATTTTCCTGGCGGAGAGTATCCCGTAACTTTTGCTGTGTCTCTTCTGAAATATCAAAGGCGCTGTTGATAACCACATCCTCCTCAGATTCCTGTACTGATTGCCTGAAGGTTTTTCGTTCTTCGTCCTCCAGGTGTTTTAAGCGTTCGATGAAAACCGATATCGCTCGTTCTTCTAACTCAGCATTTGCCAAATCCTGTAAGGCGCGACGGCTAATTTTATGGGTTTGTTCTTGAACCCGTTGTCGCAGGTTCTCCAGAAACGAGTCTTGCTGTCGTTCGATGGATTCGTGCCATTCTGCCTGTTTTCGGTCAACCTCTTGACGTGCCTGTTTGGTTAATTTTTCCTGTTCAGCTTTTGCCTTTTCTTTGGCTTCATTCAGCAATTCCTCTCGCCGTTGTTCTAAGTCTTGTTGTTTTTGGCGATAGGATTCCGCCTCGGCTTGGGCTTCCTCTTGTTTCTGTTGAGCTTCTTTCCACTGACGCTCAATCCGCTTGCGGCGCTCACCCATGGTTTTGGTTATGGGCTTATACAAAAAGCGCCACAGTAGAAAAACGAGGATAATGAAGTTAATAATTTGGGCAATCAATGTAAACCAATCAATCATTAGCTTATCCTCCTCCCTGATTCAAAAAGTGATTCCAAAACGGATTGGCAAAAATGAGGATAATCGACACAATGAAGGCATAAATCGCCGTTGATTCAATAAATGCCATCCCCACAAATAAGGTGCGGGTAATCGTATTCGCCTTATCCGGCTGTTGCGCGATCGCGCGTAGGGCATTCGCCAATCCTAATCCTTCCCCAATCGCGGGTCCAATTGCCCCTAATCCGATGGAAAGGGCGGCACCAAGAATCGAGGCGATGCCAATAAGACCAAGATTATCCATGTTAGGTTGCTCCTTCTTCTGATTGCTGTTGCTGTTGTCGTTTTTGTTGACTCTTACGCTGGGCGCGAATCCCTGACGCGATATAGACGAGGGTTAAAATGGCAAAAACATACGCCTGAATCACTCCAATTCCAATTCCATAAGCTCTGACGGGAATAGGTAGAAATAGCGGGATGAGGGATAAAACAATTGCCACCAATAAACTCGTACTCATCACATTACCAAACAAGCGAATGGCTAAGGATAGCGTCCGGGTAATTTCGCTGAGAATGTTGAACGGTAAAACAACGGGTGTCGGCTCAATAAAATGTTTAAGGTAACTGCCAAACCCAGAATGCTTAATCCCGTAATACGGTACAGCAAAAAAGACACACAAGGCAAAAGCGCCTGTAGTGGATAGAGACGCGGCGGGGGATTCGTAACCGGGAATGATGGTAAGAATATTGGCAAGGGCAAAGAACAGAAAGATTGTCCCCACAAATGGCAGAAATTCACTCGGTTCTCGGTTCGTGGCTTGGCGAATCTCACCATTAATCATTTCGACAATAATTTCCAAGCGATTTTGCCAATTCGACATTTCTTCGGGTTCAACTTTCAAATTGCGCGTCACCAGCCAAGATCCCACGACCAAAATTGCCATGACGAGCCAAGTATAAACCAGGGTGGCATTCAGTTTAAACCACTGCCACTGCCAAAAAATAATAGTATCTGGGGTAACATTCATTAGTCTCCTTCTCTCAGTTTAAAATTAACCGTTGGTTGTAGTAGTGCGAGCGTCTCGCTCGCGTTTAGCGTCTCGCTCGCGTTTAGCGTCTCGCTCGCGTTTTATCGGGGATTTTGCCTATCCACAAACTCAATCATAAATTAATGACTTTGATGACTAGCGGGTTGTTCTAAATGCCAAGGCTTGGGTTCAAAACGGCGCACCAGTAATGTACGGGCGACGATTAAACCCAATACGCCAACCAGCGCTCGTTCCCAATGTCCATTGATGATGATATAAAAGCCGAGTAAGGCAATCACCATACGACCTAAATAACTCCCCACAAATAAGCGGATAGGATAACGGGTGGTTGGCAGTTGGCGCACGGTAAGCCAAAGACTACCAAAGTAGAAAATTCCTAGGGCAAAGCCGGCGGGAAAGGCGAGGATTAAATGTAATATATTGTTCATGGTGATGCTCCTATCAAAACGTTTTGATGACTGTAGGGGCGGGTTTTACTATTAACGTTTTTTGTTGGTGTTTAGGGAACTAAACCCGCTCTGATCTAATTAATAATGATGTTGCGCCATATTCGACCCCCCTGTAGTCCCCCCTTGCTAAGGGGGGACGGCGATAGCCGGGGGGTTTATTCGTTGCCCATAATAGAAATTGCATAAGTTTTGCATACTCTAGATGTGCCATAGCGCGTCTAATCTAAGAGAGATTTTCCGAACAATTAAGGAAGTAAAGAAAGCCAACGAATCAACAACGGTGCGATTGCCAATAGGCTGACTTGTGCTAACGCGATCGCAAGCCAGACAATAAGCTGCGGTGAAATAGACATCAGTTACTTACTCCTGTTGGAATTTCAGGCAATTTGTGCAACAACGAACGCAGAACAATCGGTGCTAGAATGCTAGTCACCGCAGACACAACAACCATGGCGGCGAAAACCTGATTGGATACCGCCCACTCTCCTAACGAGAGTCCTTTACCCATGACAATCATGGTAATTTCGGCGCGAGGAACCATACTGACGCCAATTAACGCCGCACCCGTCCAACCTGTGGTTAACCAAGTCAGACCCCCCGCACCAATAAGTTTGCCAAGTACGGCGGCGACAAGGAGAATTCCTCCCATCCCCAAAGCCGCCGTTAGTGCACTGGGGTTAATTTTCAAGCCAATCCCAATGAAAAAGAACGGCGTAAACAGTTCGTATAACGAGTCAAAGGACGCATCAATTTTGACCGCATTAGGATCACGGCTAAACACCAATCCCGCAAAGAAAGCGCCAATGGCAACTGAAAACCCCAATAACCCCGCGATCGCGGCAATCATAAAGCCAATTCCCACCACCTCCAGCATCGGTTCCGGTGGTGCTTCAATTTGGCGAAAGAACTTGGTCAGCTTTGCCTCAAAAAAGCGCGAAAAAACATAGCAAAATGTCCCAAACACCACTGCTTTTAAGAAAAATATGCCAGACGTTTGGGCAATGACGGGCAGTAATTGTCCCGTTCCACTGTTTTGAATCGCCGGGGCAATAGCAAATAATAACGCCATTAAAATTACCCCAGAAATATCATCCAGTTCCGCCACATCCAGCAGTAATTCCCCATACTTAGAATCTGTGGCATTTTCTTCTTGCCACACCCCGATTGATACACCCACACTGGTTGCCGTAAACGCGATCGCAATAAATAAACTGGGGATAAACGCCAGTCCCAGTAACCAATAGGAGGTGACAAATCCTAATCCCCCATTGACGACAATATCGCCAATCCAAATCTTCATGGCTCTAGCTAACTGGTGCATCAATCCTGCTAAATCACTTTCTAACCCCACCCGAAACAACAACGAAATCACACCAACTTCGGCTAGAAACTCAAAAATTTCCTGTCCCGGTTCTCCCAGAAATTGCCATTGAGCATCCGTCAGCCGCAGCAGAAAGCCCAGCACCAAATACCCCACTAAACTGGGTAAGCCCAAGCGCGTCATCCCTTCCTTAATCAGGATGGAAATCGTGCTAATTGCGCCTACCAATAAAATCAATAGGGGGAGAGTCTGTGCTGATTCACTCATCGGCAGACTCCTGCTGTACCCAATACCAGGCATTGATACAACCGAGAACTAAACCCACCAGCATTAAGGTGAGTGTCCAGGAAAAGGGAGTGGGCAAAACTTCATCCAGCCACAGTCCAATGGCTACGCCAATTAACGTAGGAATGCCAACCGACCAGCCGACAAAGCCCATCAATGTCAAGCCATATAAAACACTTAAATTTTCTTCCTTGCGGGCTTTAACTTTACGGATAGATTTGTCTTTAATTTTCCCCAGAAACGTCTTGTTGTGTTGTCGTCGTCTCGAGTGATTAGGACGCTTCGCCACTGGACCCTCCTATCTCATATACACCACGAGCAAAACTTGCTTCTAATTTCGCGATCGCACCTGCTGTGATTCTTTCCCGTTCATCCAAACGCGAAAACTCCTCTTCTACGGTTTGCTGTAATGAATCTAGGTCATCTGAGCGAATCGCTCGTCCCGTTGAAACTCGAACATCTGCACCACATTTAACTAACACGCCTTCATCCACAGCGATAAAAACCTCTGGGGTGGATTCCGATTCAAAGAATAAAATACCCGGAACAATCGCCGTTACGAAGTCAATATGATTCGGTAATAAGGTAAAGGAACCATTTTCCGCTTCTGCGGATACTTTGGTCACTTCTTGATCTAAAAGTATTTCTGTAGGAAGTAAGATTTTAAGGTTCATTGGTTATTCGTCTTATGTCATTGGTTATTTGTCATTTGTTTTCTCCCTCATCTCCCAGACCGTCCATGGAAGGTCTCTACAAGTGCTTCGTCGATAGAACCCAGCATATAGAGCGATCGCTCAGAATAATCGCTAAACTCATCATTGAGAATGCGATCGCATCCATCCAACGCTTCGTCTAAACTCACCAGTTTGCCTTTTTTCCCGGTAAATTGTTCAGTTGTAAAGAAAGGTTGAGTTAAGAAGCGCTCAAGTCGTCGCGCCCGATTGACCGTTTGGCGATCGCGTTGGGATAATTCTTCCATCCCTAACATGGCGATAATATCTTTAAGATCCTCATAACCCGCCAAGGTACTCTTAATTTCTTGAGCAATTTGGTAATGACGTTCTCCCACAATCGTCGGACTTAACATCTTAGACCCCGATTGCAGCAAATCTACCGCCGGATACAATCCCTGACTCGCCCGTTTACGAGACAGAACCAGCGAAGCGGATAAATGACCAAACGTATTCACAGCGGCGGGATCAGTAAAATCGTCGGCTGGAACATAAACCGCCTGTACCGAAGTAATCGCCCCCGTTGCGGTATTCGTAATCCGTTCCTCAAATTCCGATAACTCAGTTCCCAGCGTCGGTTGATACCCCACACGAGAAGGGAGTCGCCCCAATAACCCCGACACCTCCTGTCCCGCTTGGATAAACCGAAACGTATTATCAATCAACAGCAGCACATCTTGCTGCACATCATCCCGAAAATACTCTGCCATAGTCAGAGCCGCATGACCCACCCGGAACCTAGCACCTGGCGGTTCATTCATTTGCCCGAATACCATCACAGTACTCTCTAGAACCCCCGCCTCTTGCATATCGCGATAGAGTTCTTCCGCTTCCCGATTGCGTTCGCCAATTCCACAGAAGAAACTCACCCCTTCATGCTCAGTCACCATGTTATGGATCATTTCCGTAAGCAGAACCGTTTTACCCACACCCGCACCACCAAACAATCCCGCTTTTCCGCCGCGTTCTAAAGGAACTAGCACATCAATCGCTTTGATCCCCGTCTCCAAAATTTCGGAAGTCGTCGATTGTTCAGCCAGAGAAATCGCAGGTTGATGAATGGAACGCCATTCTACGTCTTTGATCTCCTCTTTTTTATCAATAGGATCACCAAATACATTAAACACGCGACCCAGTAATTGTTTTCCCACAGGAACCTGCAAGGGAACACCAGTATCCCTAACCACCGAACCTCGCGCCAACCCTGACGTTGGCGTCAAAGCAATACCCCGAATCGTCTTCACGTCAAGATGGTTAACCACCTCAATCACAATCTTGTCATCCTCACCCGCCCGAAGCTGGCTATACATTTCCGGAAGCTGCTGCGGAAACTGAACGTCGATGACGCTGCTGCGAATGGAAACAACGCTTCCCTGGTTGGTTTGATTTTGATTGGCTCGATGCAAGTCTGCGGTTGTGTTCATCTCTATAAATCCCTGACAACTATCCACAGCCACTCTGATTGAGAATTTAAGCTGTGGGTAAGCATGAGCGGGGTAGCTGACCTCTCCAGAGGACTAATCGCGTATGTGGTTGAGTATCCTTATTATTAATAAGTCAGTATTTGTTCCTAGAACATCCTCCTTTTGAAAGAGAGATGCTGTTGGCAAGGTATCTACCGAGAATAGGAGAGGGGTGGGAAGGGAGAGCCTTGAAACTCAAGGAACTCAAAGCTCAAGTCAGAATCGAGCTGACTGGATAAGAGTTTAGGACTTACGTAAATTGACCGTTTAGACTCTACTCATAGTGGTAGGGTGGGCATTGCCCACCCTACATATAGGCTATGTGTGTAAGTCTTGGAGTTTTAGTCGTCTTTAGGACGACTTGCGCTTTTAGCCAAGAACTTGAGTTCTTGGCAGGTGTCGGGGCTAACAAAGGCGTGGTGAAAATCATTCACACGTTGTATCGCCTCGGTTTCGCCAATGTAACCGAATGGAATCCTCTCCCACCAACGGCAAATCCGGGAGAGGCAATGAGTGTAATCAGACGGTGTGTGTTTGTGGATAGCTGTAGGGGCGGGTTTAGGGACAAAATTAACAGAC
>CAZNNK010000076.1:0-12884 GCA_964574085.1 uncultured Coleofasciculus sp. | reverse complement strand
GATTGAGCGATTTTAATTTTTCTTTTATGTCCTAACGTGTGTGCGTAGTGCTATACCTTTGATGAATTGGTCAGAGTTCATTTGTTAAAATCCAATCAATCAGTTGCTGGGTTGGATGGCTATGGTTAATCCTGTTTCTCTATTGCTTAAGTTGTACCGATCGCGTTTGATATTCGTTCTTTTAGCCTTCCTTGTCGCTAGTGGCGTTCCATCTCAAGCGCAATCTGAACCGGATAATCCATCCCCTGGATCTGAGATGCGATCGCCAACTGATCCGATTACTCAGCAATTAATTGGAGAATGGCAAGCCACTGATCCGGCATCGGGGGAATCCATCCGGTTAATTTTTGCCCCTGATAACCAATTATTTTTTATCTTACCCGCTCAAGATGGGTCGGCTGTGGCAATCGAGGTAGACTACCAAATTCAGACGGCGACTCAACCGATGCACCTGGATATGGCACTCACACCGGATGAAATCGCCTTGACCATTTTTGAATTAACCCCAGAGGGGAAGCTGCGCTTAGAATTCAAAGATGTTACGCCGGGAGAACCTCGACCCACGGCGTTTAGTGAGACGGCGTTACTTTTGACAAAGACATCGGATGATACCACAGTACCTGAGGATATTTCGGTGATTGAGTTGGAAACCAGCGCCAACCGATCCAGCCAAGCGATTCCGATGCAGTATATCAGCCTCTTGAATCGCGCCCAGCAGGTGTATTATCTAGAAAATCGTCAATTTGCCAATAGCCTCGAACAGCTAGAAATTGCCACAAACCTAGAAACCGCCTTATATACATATCAAATTGTGCCATCAGGCGATCGCGCTGAGAGTGTCGCGATTACGGCACATCCCAAAGATGAGGGACTTCCCAGCTACATTGGTGCGGTATTTGTCACTACCGTTGATGGGTTTGAGACAACCGTTTCTGGGATTTGTCAGAGTGAACAACCCGCTACCTCACCGCCGCCGATGCCAATTCCACCTTCAGCCGATTCTACAGAGATTCAATGTCCCGCCGGATCTCGTCTGTTGCAGTAGAGGCTTGGTCACCAAACCCCTCCTGGGTAACTTTAACCAATCCTCTCAGTGTTTTCCCCCATCTACCCTTATGGTTACCGTTGCTGGCTGTCGGATTCTTGCCCAAATCTATGAAAGTCGTAATTCTCTAGTTTATCGTGGTATCCGAGAATCGGATCAGCAATCGGTATTCTTTAGGGGTTACGTTCTATGAATTGCTAACCCATCACCTTCCCTTTGAAACCGAAGATCCCCTAGAATTAGTCCATTCTCATCTGGCGAAAGAACCGATTCCGCCTCACCAAATTAATCCGCAGATTCCGCCCGCCCTCTCTGCGATCGTGATGAAATTATTGGCAAAAAATGCAGAAGACCGCTATCAAAGTGCCTGGGGGCTAAAATCGGATTTAACCATTTGTTTAAACCCTCAAATGTTCCCCTGACCATGCCCAGCCTCTGGCTGAATTAGTCCAGTTTAAAACGGGCGGTAATCCTTTCTTTGTGAATGAGTTCTTGAAATATCTCTACAAAGAAAAAATATTAACTTTTGATCCTAAACGGGGAGTGCGGCGATGAAATACTTGACAATCGGTCGAGAACTGCTTCCTCCAGACAGTTGGCAGGTGCAGTATGAGTTGACCCTAAACTTGTCTATGGAAGCCATCGAAGTGGCATATTTATTGACTGACTTTGCAACCGCCCAAACCCTAACCGATGTTGTGCTAAACCAGGCTCAAACTTTAATTCATAAGGTGAAAGTCTATGAAATGCAAATTTTATTTGATAGTTCTCAAAATCAAATATCGACAGAATTCTGGCTATCCTCCTATCCGGATTGGAATTGGGATTAATACGGGAGGGTTAATGCTAGGAACTATTGGTGGAGTCTCGCGCATGGATAGCACGGTGATTAGTGATGCGGTGAATTTAGCCTCTCGTATTGAAGGGTTGACTAAATATTATCAAGTCCCCTTATTAATTTCTCATCATACATTTTCCCGTTTATCTGATCCGACTAATTATGCGATTCGTTTGATTGATAAAGTGAAGGTGAAGGGAAAATCGGAATTGGTAACCGTTTATGAAGTGTTTGATGCAGATTTATCTCAGATTAAAGCCGCTAAATTAGCCACGTTACAAACCTTTACCGAAGCCTGGTATTTTTATAACCTGAAGGCGTTTGCTGAGGCGAAAAAACGCTTTGCTGAGGTGCTGCGGGTCAATCCTCAAGACCAAGTGGCTAACATCTATCTCAATCGTTGTCAATAGTAATAGCTATCGGTGTGTTTGATTGATAGAAACCACTCCCCTAAGTCGGTGGGAAAAATTGAAAATTTTGAAAGATTTATCATATCATGTAGGGGCGGGTTTAGGGATTAAATGAGTAGACTCACCTTAAACAAGACAACGAAACCCGCCCTTTTTTTAACCGTGAGTGGATTTGGGATTGAGGTTATCGGTTAGGTTCAATACGGGGGAAGGGTGGGTTGTGTATGACATTTATTGATTTGCCCGCCAATTGAGTTCCTAAACCCGCCCCTACATAGAATTGGCTGTTGTCAGTTGCAGGTTAAATCCCAGCGACGACGAAACCCAGCGGGATATAAGATTTGCTAGGTTACTTTGCAAGAAGGAAGGGCGGGTTTTGTATGACATTTATTGATTTGCCCGTCAATTGAGTTCCTAAACCCGCCCCTACTTCCGTTCCAATCAGGTCTAGCTGACAACATTGAATTTTCTCTACCGTTAGGACGTTGCTCATATCAGCAAATTGGCATATTATAGGAATGCTGTAATACAAGTAATACGTTAGTATAACACAATAAGGACTTTGAGCGAGAGAGGCAAAAGGATTGAATTTGTCAGTTCTGTCTAGTACCGCTACCTTAAAGCTACAGAGGCAACTAGGTTCTGTACAAAAGTCAAAAGTGCTGAACTGTCAAGCTTTCCGGTGAATGCGACAGGTGGGAAACGTTCGCCGTGAAGGTTGAGTGAATGCTGTTCAGACGTTTGGCAAAACCATACTTATTCAATAAAAACATCTTTTTTAAGTTTTCCCCTAAACCTATTTAACTCGTTTATCGATTGAATAGATTGGGTGCATCGCTAATTGGGGTTGAACGGCATAAAAAAGGATTAGATTCTGCTTTAAATCTGTAGGGTTTATGTCCTTAACTTTAGCGATCTCCAAGGGACTCTCATATCAATGCGATCTCTCAAGCGCCTAATTGACAAAAGTTTAACAAATGTGCCTCTACGAACAGTCTTCGTAGTCCCCTTTCTGGTGCAAATTTTTGCCACAGTCGGCGTAATTGGCTGGTTATCGTTTCGCCACGGAAAGCGGGCGGTGAATGAGGTATCGACTCAATTACAAGATGAAATTACGGTTCATATTGAGGATCGTTTGGAGCGATATTTAGCGATTCCCCATCAGATTAATCAGAGTAATCAAGATGCGATTCGCTTAGGAAGCTTGACGCTAGACAACTTGCAACCCTGGGAACAACATTTGTGGCGACAAGTGCAACGATTTGATTCTGTGAGTTATATTGGTGTGGCGAATGAACAGCGAGGACTGATTGCGGCGGGGCGACGAAATCGTAATCAATTAGTGATTATCCAAGCCAATCCGGCGACAGATTTTGACTTCTATACCTATAGCACCCACAGTGAAGGCGATCGCAACACCCTTTTAGAGAGTAGAAAAAACTATGACCCCCGCCTGCGACCCTGGTATAAAGCCGCCTTGCAAGCCGATAAACCCAGCTGGAGTGACATTTACCCTCATTTTGGCGAAGGCGATCGCACGTTGCTAATCAGCGCCATTCAACCCGTTTACGACAGCAATCAGCAGGTTCAGGGTGTCTTAAACACAACCCTGCGTCTTTCCACCATTAACGATTTCCTGCAAACGTTAAAAATCGGTAAATCGGGACGCCTGTTTATTATGGAACGTTCTGGATTTTTAGTCGCCACATCCACTCCGGAACCGCCCTTTCAACATAACCACAATCAAATTACTCGGTTAAAAGCCACCCAAAGTCGTGACCCCTTAATTCAAGCCAGCGCCAACTATTTAACGCAACAGTTTGGCGAGTTCAAGGCGATTCAAGAGTCCCAGCGCCTGGATTTTAAGCGTCAAGGACAGCGGCAATTTTTACAAGTCATGCCCTTACAAGATAGCCACGGATTAGACTGGTTAATTGTCGTGGTTCTCCCTGAAGCTGACTTCTTGGATCACATTCATAATAATACGCAATCGACAATTCTACTCTGTCTGGTTGCATTAATTATCGCCACGGGAGTTGGTGTGGGTACCGCCCACTGGATTATTCAACCCATCCAGCGCTTAAATCAAGCCGCCAATGCTATTGCCAATGGGGAATGGGAGCAAAAAATTGAGGTTCATCGGAACGCTGAACTGGGTAGTCTTAGCGCCGCCTTTAATCAAATGGCGGATCAATTAAACCAATTCTTTGCCACTCTCAACGATCAGAATGAGCAGATGAACCGCTTAAATGAGGCATTGGCGAAAAGTGAGAAACAGTTAGCTCAAATCTTAGAAACCGTACCCGTTGGTATCGTGGTGGTTGATGCTCAGGGGCAATTTCATTATACCAACGATAAGGCACAACGGTTTATGGGAGGGGCGTTCACCCCAGACGCGATCGCGGATAATTTTTGTGCCGTTCATCACTGGTATATTGCCGGAACCGATCAACTTTATCCTACTGAAAACTTACCGATTGTTCGCGCTTTGCAGGGACAACGGTCTATTGTCCATGATATTGAAATTCACCAAGACGACCAGATTATTCCGATTGAGACGTGGAGCAAACCTATCCTGGATGAACAGGGTGAAATTATTTATGCCATTGCCGTTCTCAACGACATCACAGAGCGCAAAAAAGCCGAAGCCGAACGGATGCGTTTTACCCAAGAACTGGAAGTCAAAGACCATCAAAATGCCGCTTGGCAGCGCCTAGACAAGCTCAAAGATGAATTTTTAGCTAATACCTCCCACCAACTCCGTACTCCTCTCTATGGCATTGTCGGCATTGCCGAATCCTTAATCGATGGTGCTACCGGAGAGTTACCCTTACAAACCCGGATCAATTTAGGCACAATTATCGCCACGGGACGACGTTTATCCAACCTAGTCAATGACATTCTCGATTTTGCCAAACTCAGACACCAAGACATTCAACTTCAGCAACAGCCCGTGGGTGTGCGAGAAATAGCGGAGGTGGTTCTCCAACTTAGTTGTCCGCTGATTGGTGATAAAGAATTACAACTGATTAATGCCATTTCTCCGGACTTACCGATCGCTTATGCTGATGAAAATCGCGTGCAGCAGATTTTGCAAAACCTAGTGGATAATGCGATTAAGTTTACGGATCAAGGAACGGTGAAAATTTCCGCCCAATTGGTGAGAGCCAAGCAGACGTTAGAAGGTAGAGGTACCCAGGTGCAGTGGGGCAAGATGGAAGAGTTAACTCAAAACCATGTCCTTGAGCGCAGCGAAGGAGCAGTCAGCATGGTTTTGGAACAAACTTTATCGTCAACCCCTAGCACGAATTCCCTAAACCCGCCTCTACAAACCCAGTTGCCAATACATGAGGTGAAGAGTCAATCTTCACAACCCAAAATGCTAGCTATTACCGTATCTGACACAGGAATTGGCATCCCCAAGTCTCAGGTAAACCGTATTTTTGAATCCTTTGAACAAGGGGAGAGTTTCCTAGGGCGTCAATATGGCGGTACAGGGTTAGGGTTAGCCCTGACGAAAAAGCTGGTGGAGTTGCATGGGGGAACGATTGAAATGCAATCAACCTTGGGAGTCGGCTCTCAGTTTACGTTTACGTTGCCAATGTTTGACGGACAAATTTCAGACATTCAGCAAGAGCCTGTTGAGTCAATCGTGGCAATGCCTAAGATAGTTTATAGTGCAAATTCCTCTGTCATTCAACATCCAAGTGTCAGTAGTTATTGTCCCCTCTTGCTAACACTCAATCAACCCGCCTTAACTCGAAAACAAGACCAAAATATCCAGGATGACGAACCCTTAATCAACCTGTTTAAAATTTTAATCGTCGATGATGATCCAGTGACTCGCCAGATACTCGTCAACTATTTATCCTTAGAAAATTATCAACTTGCCCAAGCCTCCAATGGTAAGGAAGCGTTAGATATCATTAACAATGGTTTTCAGCCTGATCTGGTTTTACTTGATGCGATGATGCCGCGCATGACGGGGTATGATGTCTGCAAAAAACTGCGCGAATCCTATCCTGCTACGGAACTGCCTGTGTTGATGTTGACGGCAAACGAGCAAGTGAATGACTTAGTGGCAGGATTTAGTGTAGAGGTGAATGATTATTTGAGCAAACCGATTGCCAAACACAAACTTTTAGTTAGGGTTAAAACTCATCTGCGTTTATCCACAATTGCTAAAGAAAATGCCCAACTTTACGCAGCTGTGCGGGAAAGTGAGCGGAGATTGATGCAATTTTTAGACGCTGTACCCGTGGGGATTTTTATCCTCGATGCCAAGGGCAAACCCTACTATGCTAATGAAGCGGCTAAACAGATTTTGGGCAAAGGCATTGTAGACGCTGTTACCGTTGAAGAATTAGCTGAGGTGTATCAAGCCTATCGCACAGGAACGGATCAACTCTATCCCACCCAGCAAATGCCTATTTTTCTGGCGTTGCAGGGAAAAACTTCCACCGTTGATGATGTGGAAATTCACCGAGGGGATCAGGTTATCCCGATTGAGGTGTGGGGGACTCCCATCTATGAGGAACAGGGAAAGGTAGCTTATGGGATGGTTGCCTTTCAAGATATCCGCGATCGCAAACAAGCGGAAGCACAACGGGAAGCTTTTACTCGTGACCTGTTTCAACTCAATCAAGCCTACCAACGGTTTGTTCCTAGTCAATTTCTCCAGTTTTTGCAGAAAAAAAGTATTGTGGATGTGCAACTGGGGGATCACGTTCAACAGGAAATGTCAGTTTTGTTTGCTGATATTCGCAACTTTACGGCGCTGTCGGAACAGATGAATCCTAGTGAAAATTTTAATTTTATCAATGCCTTCTTAAGTCGCATGGAACCTGCAATTCGGGAACATAATGGCTTTGTCGATAAATATATTGGCGATGAAATTATGGCACTGTTTAGTGGCAATGCGGATGAAGCAGTGCAGGCGGGAATTTCCATGTTTGAGCGGCTTAATTTATATAACCAACATCGGGCTAATTATGACTATGCAGCCATTGAGATTGGGATTGGGATTAATACCGGGGAATTAATGCTGGGAACCGTGGGCGGATTTTCCCGCATGGATAGCACGGTGATTAGTGATGCGGTGAATTTAGCCGCCCGCCTGGAAGAATTAACTAAAATTTATCAAGTACGGCTATTAATCTCACACCATACATTCTTGAGGTTGTCGAATCCCGGTGACTATGGGATGCGCCTCGTGGATAAGGTGAATGTGAAAGGAAAAGCGAAAAAAGTAACCGTCTATGAAGTCTTTGACGCTGATCCGCCGGAGATACGAAAAGCAAAGCTGGCAACGAAAACGATATTCGAGGAAGGGTTACTCTTATATTATCGCGATCGCCTCTCAGACGCGGCTCAACGGTTTAGTGAATGTTTGCAGGTTAATCCAGGGGATAGGGTGGCGCAACATTACCTCAAACGCTGTCAGCATCGGATGCGATGATGTTCGGGTTGATGGTTGATAGTTCATGGTTCATGGTTCATAAAAGTGGGCTAAAAACGCGGCAACTTGTGCGGGATATTGTCCAATGGCGGTTTCATCGGAGAGGACAATTCCATCAAATCCAGCTTGTTGAATATCGTATAAATGCACGACTTCACTCCTCGTCGGTTGCGGGAAATGGGTCATATATTCTAAGACTTGACCTGCGAGAAACGTGGGACGTGATAATTGAGGAAACTGGGCAATAAACGCGGCTTGTAATTGTCCTAACGCCTTCAATCCCACCTGCGCCCCCAAATCTCCGCGACAGAACCACAATTCATCAAACCCTTGATCCAGTTGGCTAAGATGATGCATGGCTTCAGGGCGTTCGATTTTGGCAATTAAATAGCGATCGCGAATCTGCTGGCGAATCGTTGAAACCTCCTTCCCGTCTAAGACAAAGGAACAGGCAAATTGCACAAAGGGATAGGTTAACCCCAATTCAACCGCCGTCTGATCATGCTGGTTCAATTGGGTAAACGGTACAGGATGATTAACCCGATTAATCCCTTTATAGGCACTTAACCCGCCATTGGTTAAAACTTTAGCTGTCGCACTCTTAGGCTGAATCGCAATAACTTCGAGTTGAATTCGGGCATCATTGAGCGACAGAATATCACCGATACTTAAGGCTTGGAATAAGTTTTTGTCGGGAATCGGCACTTGTGTGATATCATCAGAGGATTGACCGAAAAATAATCTGACTATTTCAGGAAGATAGTCACAACTGGGATAGCTGCCAATTCGCATTTTAGTGCCTTGCAAATCCAAAACCAGGGGTAAGGTTTTACCGTGTTCGGTGAAGATTTCGGTTAAGCGTTGTAACCAGGTGTTTAAGCCGTCTGCTGTAATATGGGCTACATTTAGCCGAAAGCGATCGGCGGTTTGGGACAACTGAGTAATCAGGCGTTTGTTTTCACTAGCGGGTCCTAATGTAAATACTGTTTTCATCTATTTGTATGTAGTGGCGTGGCACACCTAATTTGGTTGATTAGAATCGTAGGGGCGCACCGACGTGCGCCCGATTTAACCTTAACCATAAATCTATTCCACCATTTTAGATAAGTTATCGGTGGGGAGGGCGGGTTTTGTTGTTCATTGATTGATCACCAATGATTCTAAGTAATCGGCATCATGAGGCTGTCGAAAGACGTGGATCTGATTGGCTTTGAGATTCACCACCCAGTATTCTGGAATATCTGCCAAGGCATAGGTTTTCTTTTTCTCATTGAGATCATAGTCCAAAGTAGACTGAGAGATTTCAATCAGCAAAAAAATGTCCTGAGGATAGGGATGATGCTGGAGATATCGTTGTCGCGATGGTTGGACAATGGCGACATCGGGTTGGGGTTCGGAATCAGCCAGGGTAATTGGATGAGCTTCTCGCACCACCGCCAATCCCCTTAACAGTGAACGTAGATAGTGAACACCCCCTTCGGTTGCATAGCTATGAATCGGTTCTTCTGGAGGCATTTCTACGACTTCTCCTTGCAAAAGTTCAACCCGACGGTGGTTGAGAATACCAGTCTCAATGAGGCGATGATAGTCGGCGACTGTCCATTTGACTAGAGTTGTCATGAGTTGTGTCAATTCAGTAACAATAAACCATTTAGCTCCTATAGTACGATCGCTGAATCAATGGGGATGCGGTACGATAGGGCATTGACTTTTAAAATTTTTGTTAATTCTCGTTTTTAGAGTGTCATGGCTGATACCGTTCTCGACGTTCGCAACCTGCAAGTCAAATTTAAAACCGATGAAAAGGAAGTCCTCGCTGTTGATGGGATTAGTTTTCAAGTGAAACGGGGGCAAACCCTGGGTATTGTGGGGGAGTCGGGTTCGGGAAAGTCAGTCACCTCACTGGCGGTGATGGGGTTAGTGCCAATGCCCGGTAAGATTACCCAGGGGGAGATATATTTTAAACCTCAAGCCGATCGCGCTCAACCCATTGAGTTGCTGACGCTGAGTGAGGAACGAAAACGCTTGTTTCGGGGGGGTCAAATTTCGATGATCTTCCAGGAACCGATGAGTTCTCTCAACCCCGTCTACACGATTGGGTTTCAGCTTATTGAGGCGATTTTACAGCATCAGAACCTATCCCAAGGTGAAGCACGGCGTCAGGCGATCGCCCGGCTGCAAGAAGTGCGGCTGATTCCCAGTGATCAGGAACTTAAGCTGGAGTATGAGCAAGAAAATCCTGACGACGCCGCCACAGATCGAGCGATTAGCCAGCATCTGAATCAGCGCAAACAGGAAATGCTCAAGCGCTATCCTCATGAATTATCAGGGGGTCAATTGCAACGGGTGATGATTGCGATGGCAATTGCCTGTGATCCGGAGATTCTGATTGCGGATGAACCCAGCACCGCCCTTGATGTTACCGTACAGGCGGCAATTCTGGACTTGCTGCGGGAGTTACGGGATCAGCGAGGAATGTCGATGATTTTCATCACCCACGACTTAGGCGTAATTGCCGAAATTGCCGACAGTGTAGCGGTGATGTATCAAGGAAATATTGTTGAAAGTAGCGATGTCTGGCAGATTTTCTCTCATCCCCAGCATCCTTATACCAAAGGATTATTAGCCTGTCGTCCGACATTAGAAAAACAGTTAAAATACTTACCCACTGTGGCTGACTTCATGGAGGAGGTGACGACAGAGAAGGGTAAGGTAGAAATTCGCGAAAAATCTCCGACGATTGATCAGGAAAATGGGGCAAAGGTTCAACGAGATAATCTTGCCATTGCTGACGCCTCAGCCTTTCCCCTACTGGCGGTTGAAAAACTACGGGTAGGGTTTCCTGTATCCAACGTATTTGGCAAAACCAAACGCTATATTATGGCGGTCAATGATGTGTCTTTTGAGGTGTACAAAGGGGAAACCTTAGGACTGGTGGGGGAATCCGGCTGCGGTAAATCAACCCTTGCCCGAACGTTATTGCGTTTAATTGAACCGATGGAGGGTAAGGTAACATTTGACAATGAAAATATCACCCATTTTAAAGGCAAGCGCTTGCGGCAAATTCGACAAGACATGCAAATTATTTTCCAAAATCCCTTTAGTTCTCTCGATCCCCGGATGAAGATTGGGGATGCGGTGATGGAACCGTTGGTGATTCATAAATGGGGAGATAATGCCAAAACCCGTCGCGATCACGCCGCCTATTTGTTGGAACGGGTGGGGTTAAACCCAGATTCGATGAACCGCTATCCCCACGAGTTTTCTGGGGGACAACGCCAACGGGTTTGTATTGCTAGGGCGCTAGCACTTGAGCCTAAGTTTATTATCTGCGATGAATCAGTTTCTGCCTTAGATGTGTCGGTACAGGCGCAGGTGCTGAATCTGCTTAAAGAGTTACAGAGTGACTTTGATCTCACCTATATCTTTATCTCCCATGACTTGAGTGTGGTCAAATTTATGAGCGATCGCATAATGGTGATGAATAAGGGCAAAATCGAGGAAATCGATGCGGCGGAGAGTATCTATCGGGAACCGCAAACCGAGTACACGCGCCAGCTTATTGAATCGATTCCTACAGGAAGCTTGGATCGGATTCAGCAACAACAAGCAGGGCGAGGATTGATTCCTTGGTCTGATATTAGCGACTTGTCGGATGGAAACAAACCCTCGGCGAAACTCCAGTATCAGCTTTTTGGCATGGTTCAGGGAGATTGGCAAGTGGCGAAGCGATTATTGAATCAGGTAAAAAGCATTAATCCGGGACATTCCGAGGATTGGTATTGGCAAAAAGTCATCCGTGATTTGGAACGCGATCGCCAATAGATTTGGGGTGGGTTTCATACAGCACGATCTGTAGGGGCGGGTTTGACAGATAACTTATAGCAACAAACCGATAACTTAACTAAACCCGCCCGGTTATCGGGGTTGATTACGCGATCGGGGCGGGTTTAGTTACATTTGGGTTAAACCCAAAGGATAGTTGTAAAACTCGCCCCTACAGGTGGTTAGGGTTCCGGTTGTCGGGGTTGATCACGCGATCAGGGCGGGTTTAGTTACATTGGGGTCAAACCCAAAGGATAGTAGTAAAACCCGCCCCTACAGGTGGTTAGAATTGGTTTTGAATCAAGGTTATTATCATGGCAACTGCTGAATTTCATTTTCAGGCAGAATTGAATTATTTTTTGCCTCCAAACAAGCGTCATGTTCGTTTTCCTCATGAGTTTAAAGGGCGAACCTCGATTAAGGATATGATCGAATCCCTGGGGGTTCCTCATCCGGAAGTGGATGCGATTTGGGTTAATGGAGAATCGGTTGATTTTTCCTATATTGTCCACGATCGCGATCGCGTCACGGTTTGTCCGATTTCAGTGTTAGATGAAATCAATCCTAGCATCCGGGTGAGTCCCCCTGAACCCCAGGAGTATCGATTTGTTCTGGATATTCATTTAGGGAAATTATCGAATGCGTTGCGGTTGTTGGGGTTTGATACACTTTATCGCAATGACTACGCTGATCCAGAGTTAGCCCAAGTTTCCGCCGATGAGCAACGGATTCTGTTAACTCGTGATACCCGATTACTGATGCGTTCTATAGTGAGGTATGGGTATTATGTGCGCTCCAAAAAGCCGGATCAACAAATCGTTGAAGTTTTGCGCCGCTTCAATTTATTTGATGCGATTTTACCCTTTCATCGGTGTATCCGCTGTAATGGCGTATTAGAACCTGTTGAAAAAGACGCGATCGCGGATCAGTTACCGGAGAAAACACGACAATCCATTGATGAATTTCATCGCTGTAAAACCTGTGATCAGATTTATTGGCAAGGGTCACATTTTGAGCGAATGCAACAGTTTATTGAAAAGGTTATGGTGGCAAAAGAGTAAGGAAGCCTGATCAATTAGGAATCAGCAACAATCTCTTGAACGATCAGTCAAAAACCAGTAATCTCGATACAGATTAATTTCCACAGTTTGCCGTTAACAGGGGAGCCGATCCATTTAACGTGACGAATCATGAAGGGAGCGAAAATCCGGATAATCACGAACTGAGCCAGGTGATTACCACCCCAAAAGGGCAAAGACTAACAATCCATGCGCGAGAGAGTCTTCTCCGTCACGGTTTTAGCCAACC
>CAZNNK010000075.1:11063-12943 GCA_964574085.1 uncultured Coleofasciculus sp. | reverse complement strand
GTCCAACTCCCCTTGATCCAGCAATTTGGCAATTTGACTCAGATGCGTCGCCGCTTGATGGCGCACTCTCACTACTCGCTCCAAATCCCTAAGGAAGCTGGTATTATCTGCGGTATAGCTCATAATTGTTGTTGATTAACGCTATTTGGGAGATGAAGGCAGGGTTAACCTTCACTTCGTTCGGGGAACCTGGTTTTGAATGATTGAGGAACTAATTTTGATTGTTGTCCCTAGGTGAGCGACAAAACCCATTCTTTCCTTGTTGACAAAGAACAAATGACAAAAGACCAATCTTAAGACTTCTTGCCATCGCCTTCTAGAAACAGCTTATACCCGATAAAGCCAATGACCCCGGCAATCATGATCATCGCGATCGCGAAACTCAGTCTGACAACGACAACAGTCCCCACGACAAAGACGATGAACTTGCCGATCATCACCAGCTTCCGCTTCCACCGTTGCAGTCTCCCTTCCGGTTGCTCATGCTTAACGGTTTGGTAGAGAGGCGGTTGATTAATTTCCGCTTCCAGTTCGCGTAGCCGGAGTTCTCGTTCTCGTTGAATCAAGTCGTGTTCCCGGCGCTGAAGCTCCCGGTCTTTATTATTGGGAGAAGTCATCTCAATTCATCCTTGTCTGGGATTTAATCACGATAGGCACGATAGGTTATAAAAAGGTTAAAAATACCTTAGCCCTTGAGCAGAAATTTTCTCCTACTTTAACCTTAGACCCTCTGCACCTGCTAGATCCCGTTAAAAAACTTTAGGGCAAACTCCCTACACCAACTCCCCCATCTCCCCCAGCACTATTCTTGTTGAGTTGGCTGATGTTCAGCATCAACTAGAGTTTCTTTGGATTGATCGAGCAATCCTTTACCAGAAGACGTGCGCTTTTTGGCATTCGTTGACGATTCTACATAAGTGATGTCCTCATGAAGACGAATCTGAATTTTTGGTCCTGAACTCGCCAAGCGAATAATCATGCCATCAACAACCGAGACTTGGGTAATGCGTTTCCCATCAATATAGGTTCCGTTAGCACCTAAGCTGATAATTCGCCAACCTGAACTATTCCGTCGCAGTTCTACATGGTGACGTGAAACGACGGCGCTGTATAAAATGACATCATTATCCGTAGACCGCCCAATCCGAATCACAGATTCCGACTTAAACGGCCAACTTTGAACAGGGACAGACTGGAGAGGATGCAGCAGGGTCAGAGTAATCACCGGTGTTACATCTTTCAAAGACGTGAGTTCTTAGGACTGAATACTTCTAGAGATTCCCATGAGTCTAGGAACTGGATTTAGGCAAGAGCGATTCTCTGCTTAAACAGGTTTTTCTCTTGATTACAGGATAAAGGAATGCTCGGCAAGTAGTTTACCAATAAAGACTGCCATAATCACACCTTTTCTAGCAGCAGGCAGCAAGCTCCCAGGCAGAGGGCAGACGGTTTATGAGTGGTATGTGGTCATTTCAGCCGTTCAAGACAGTCCTGACTTTATTGCTATAGTTTCAGGCTACCACGGGTTGACATCTTCCCTCAGCTTGGGTGAAAAGGCAAGGGACTTAGGATACTTGGAACAAGAACGTTACCATATCTCCTTTGCCGAGGCTAATGCGATCGCCGGTTCGTAAGCGATGGCGATCACCACTCGGTAACGGGGTATGGTTGACATACGTCCCATTGGCGCTACCGACATCTTCCAAATAATAGGTATCTCCCTCAACCCGAATATCCGCATGGACTCGCGACACAATCTCTGAATTCGGAAAACCGGATACATCAACATCCGGGGGAATCTGGTCATTCGGTTTACCAATATGAATCACCCGGATATGGGAGGGGAGTTCAATTTTGGTCTGGGTTTGCAGATGCAGCAG
>CAZNNK010000075.1:0-11053 GCA_964574085.1 uncultured Coleofasciculus sp. | reverse complement strand
ATCGAGTACGGTCTCGTGGGCTCGGAGATGCGTAGAAGAGACAGCAGCAGATAAACCGATTGCACCTGCAACTGTGTTTTGGCACTCCCCGATTGGGGTGTGGCTACAGGAGGCGGAGGCGGAGCTGTTTCCTCCGGCGGTGGGGCGATCTTTTCTTCTGCTTCTGTTGTCGTTCCCGATTGACCAACCTGGGTAACGGGTAGATCAGCAGAGGGATCAGGTTGCGGGTTAGGTGTGGATGGTGGGGAATTCCCAGCGATCGGTTCAGGTTCAATTAGAGGGTCAGGGGGATCTAGATCGGGTATATCGGAACCCGACATCGAAGCTGGTGTCTCTGGGCTTTCCGTTGCTCCACTAGCTTTCAGGTTAAACCCACATTGACCGCAGAAGCTCGCGTCTGTTTGAACTGTGGTACCACAGTTGGGACAACTCATGGTTGAAGGTAAGGGAGTATAGCAGGCTTCACATTGAGTCGCACCGTCTGGATTTTGGTGATTGCAGTTAGGGCAAACAATCATAAGCTATTCAAGATTTACGCATTCAAAATTACCAACAAAAGCGGTTTGACAAGGGTTTACGTGCAACATGAGGGCAAAACCGCTGAAATCCTCCTAGTCAGCCTCAGCCTTCCTCTTTCATCAAAGCACAATTAACTGTTCTACCTTAATAATTTGTTACATCAGACTCACGGGTTCTCTGGCGTGGACAGGAGCATTAGGGGTTTACCCCTTGACCCGCGATCTCATCTAAAAGCCACCACAATTCCCCTTGAGGCTGAATGAACCGCGCCGGATAGGTCAAGGGATCAGCGTCATCGGCAAAGATTTGAGCCAGCGCCGATTGCTTTCCCGCTCCCGCGACGAGAAACATCACACAATGGGCTTGGTTAATCAACGGCACCGTAAAGGTAATCCGAGGTTGACCGTCTTTATTGCCCACCGTAACCCGGCGATCGCCAACCTGTAACGCCTGGGTATGAGGAAACAAGGATGCCGTATGGGCGTCGTCACCAATACCCAATAAAATCAGATCAAATTGGGGAAACTCGTCAGCGGCGACACCAAAGAACTCCCCCAGTTGAGCATCGTGCTTCGAGGCGTCTGCTTCGGGAGATTCCCCATCGGTGGGGATGGGGTGAATATTCGAGGGGGGGATATCAACGTGATCCAACCACGCCTGACGCGCCATAGCTTGATTGCTATCCGGGTGATCGGCTGGGACATAGCGTTCATCCCCCCAAAAGATATGCAGTTTATCCCAGGGGAGATTTTGGGCGGCTAGGGCTTCATAGAGGGGTTTGGGTGTACTCCCTCCGGCTAAAACCAGGGTACAGCGCCCTGATCGTTGAATTGCCTCTTGGATCTTCGTCAAGACAACATCACGTGATCGCTCAATCAGCGCCGCCTGATCGGGCAAAACCTCGACAATTTTCTTCATAAATCGTTAATCCTCCTCCTCAACAGGTTACTTGGTCTCGCCGACCCTTTCGTTAGATAATTACAGTACACCCCTGGGATAAACGTTCAAATATCCATGAGTTAATATGGGTGGGCAAGTCATACATGAACCCTAATTGTCCCATACAGTATGGGGTACACTCTGTTTTAGAGTAAAAATAATGAAAAGTAGTACTATGTATTCTTCGTTTGCGGGTTTAGCACTGAAGATAGTTGGGCTGATCATGATCCTATCGTCCCTGTTGGACTATCTAGTGCTGATTATTCCTTCTCCTGGTGTTAGCCCTCTTCAGAATGAATGGCAGCTAAATCTAACCACCCAGCTTGTTGACCGGGGGGTTATCCCCATGGTGGGAATTGCCTTTTTGGTAGCAGGATATTGGATCAGCAATAACAGTGGTGGCTCATTACCGGAGCGAAAATCGTCAATCACTGACTTGAGATTCTGGGCATTTTTACTCTCCAGCCTATTGGGTTTACTCTTCCTATTGCTGGTTCCCTTGCATTTCAATAATGTTCGCATCCAAAGCAATCAAGCGATCGAACAGATTACGCAGCGAGCCGAGGAAGCTGAAACCCAACTGGAAAGTCAAGTTCAGCAAATTGATACTCTGCTTCAAGATCCGTCTCAGTTAGAACGGTTAGACCAAGCCATTGGACAAGCTGAAGGCGAACAACTCCAGCGACTTACAGCCCTGCGAGAACAATTGCAGGCGATCCAACAAGACCCGGAAGCGATCGCTCAACGAAGGGAGCAAGCTCAGACTCAAATCCGCAGTCGTAGACAAGAGCTTGAGCAACGCGCCAGAACCGAGGCGTTGAAACAAGGTATCCGCATCGGTTTAAGCAGCTTACTTTTAGCCATTGGCTACAGCATTATTGGCTGGATGGGATTGCGGAACTTGGGCAGTTAACCGTTAAGTCATTGCTCTGTTACAACAGACAGAACCCTTTGATAAAAATCTTCAAATTGTCAGTTCATAGAGATTTGGGATTCAATAGAAGATACACAGACATGTCCTCATCCCCCATTCGGAAATAACCAATAACCTGTCTTTGATCCAGTTGCCAACTGTTCTCATAATCCCCAGTTCTGCTTATGTGTGCTATCGGTGACGATTGGCATTGAGGCGGATTGGGGGTCTCAATTTGAGCAAACCGCTTTAGCTAGACTCCTAATTTTATCAGCTTTAACATGTTCTCGATTTATATCCTCACCTACAACGAACAACGAGATATTGAAGCCTGCATTCAGTCAGCGCTGCTCTCGGATGACATCATTGTGGTGGATTCATGCAGTAGCGATCACACGGTAGAATTTGCCCAACGCTATCCGGTGCGAGTTGTATCTCATGCCTTTGAAAGTCACGGGCGTCAGCGCACTTGGATGCTGGAGCAAATCTCGACGAAGTACGAATGGGCGTACATCTTGGAAGCGGATGAACGGATGACCCCAGCCCTATTTTCTGAATGCCTAGAAGCCATAAGCAACCAGGATTTCGTGGGATACTATGTCGCTGAACGGGTCATGTTCATGAATCAATGGATTCGCCACTCTACTCAGTACCCCCGTTACCAACTTCGTTTACTGCGAAAAGGTCAAGTCTGGTTTACCGATTATGGTCATACAGAACGAGAAGTCTGTCATGGACGTACAGGGTTTTTGCAAGAAACCTACCCCCACTATACCTGTAGTAAGGGGTTGAGCCGTTGGATTGAAAAACACAACCGTTACTCCACCGATGAAGCCCGGGAAACCTTACGCCAGCTTGAACAAGGCACCGTCAACTGGGGAGCGTTGTTGCTGGGGCGATCGGAAGTAGAACGGCGTCATGCTCTCAAAGATCTGTCTCTACGGTTGCCCTTTCGTCCCTTACTCCGCTTTCTCTATATGTATATTCTCCTGGGAGGCTTCCTAGATGGACGCGCTGGCTTTACGTGGTGTACCTTACAGGCATTTTACGAATATTTAATTACCCTCAAGGTTTGGGAACTCAAAGAACAACAACTGCCCGCCCTTGAGGCAACTGATTCCCAACTCTCGTTCTGAAAACCAACGGCTAGTGCAGCGCCGCAAAAATACTTGAGCAGCTTCTTAGATAGGATGAAGCTGGGGGAGATATTAGCTGCTGGCGTTATTTCTGCCTTCTTACACTAGCACTAGAGTTAACCAACAAACAGAGACAACGTGAGCCACAACACCCCGGAAACCCTCTTGGACAACCTTAATCGAGATATCAATACTTGCAACAATTCTTAACAAGCTTTACAACTAGAGATAGAACCCTCGACCAGAAGTACTGCTTCATTAGGGCAGCAAAAGGGGGTTGAGCAAGAGTTCATCCCCATCAACGGCTGGGAAAGCTGGCGGTGATTGCCGTGATCAGGTCAAGGTTTCAACAGCTTATACCAGTAATTGGGGGAGCAATGACAGACGTTTAAGAGCCATTGTAAGGAGAGTCAGTACTCTGTGATCCAACGCTTCAAGCAGGACTTAAAAAACGACCTAATCGCCGGTCTCCTGGTAGTGATTCCCCTCGCTACCACAATCTGGCTGACGATTACCATCGCCAATTGGGTGATCAATTTTCTCACCCGTATCCCTAAGCAACTCAACCCCTATAATAACCTCCACCCCATTTTGGTCAATCTCTTGAATTTACTGGTCGGGCTAACCGTGCCCCTCCTGTGCATTCTACTGATTGGCTTAATGGCACGTAACATTGTCGGGCGGTGGTTGCTGGATTTAGGGGAACGAGTGTTGCAGGCAATTCCCCTCGCTGGATCAGTCTATAAAACACTCAAACAGTTATTGGAAACCCTACTGAAGGATTCCAGTAGTAAATTTCGGCGGGTGATTTTGGTGGAGTATCCGCGTCAGGGAATGTGGGCGATCGCCTTCGTCACCGGGACAGCAACGGGTGAAATTCAAGGCAAACTCAATGACACCATGTTGAATATTTTCGTCCCCACCACTCCCAATCCGACCACTGGATGGTATGCTATTGTGCCGGAAAAAGAAGTGATTAATCTTTCCATGTCCATCGAAGATGCCTTTAAGGTACTCATCTCCGGTGGAATTGTCGGACCGAGTGAATCCATGGGTGTACCCCTCCAGATGCCATACGGTAAGGCGAAGCGAGAGCAACCTCTATCCGATATGCTGCAACAGCAGATGTTACCCACCGAAGAAAGTTCCTAGTAATTAGGGATTGGGGAAGAGGGCTTGTAGCAGGTTATTGATGGACATAGCTAGCTTCTTTTCAGGAGCCAGTAAAACAAAGGACAAAGGACAAAGGACAAAACCATGCAACCCCGTAGAATTGCTCGTGAACTGGCGCTTTTAGGTCTGTCTCAGATGTCTCGTGAACCGGAACAACTGGATGAAAAACAACTGAGCCAGATGGTATTGGTTGCTGTCAGGACTCTGACCAATGAAATTAACGAAGCCTTAGAAACAGCCTCAGCCGAACTCAAACGGGGGAGTGATCGCCTCCTCGGTAGTGAAACCCGTGCGATCGATGTGCGAAGTTCCAAAACGATGGTGGCGGAAGCCATTGAACTAACTCAGAAGGCGATTAACCGTATCGGTGTCGCCGTAGAAATCCCGGAAATGATTCAGCTTACGAATCAAGCCGACGTGCGGGCTTATGCCATCGAAATTCTCCAAGCGATTCATCGTAGGCAAGTCGAAATTGACGAAATACTGGTTAAATCCCTGAAAGATTGGCAAATTGATCGCTTACCCCGCATTGACCGAGATATTTTACGAATAGCCGTGGCAGAAATGGCATTTTTAGAGATTCCTGATCGGGTGGCGATTAATGAAGCCATAGAACTCGCTAAACGCTACAGCGATGAAGAAGGACATCGATTTGTGAATGGCGTCTTGCGTCGCGTCACCACCTGTATAAAAGAGCCAGAGCCTCCAGCTCTAGAAAAGTTCGTATAAGGAGGATCGTCATTCGTCCTTTGTCATACTCGCTTCCCTTGAAAAGCAAGCTCAAAACTCACAACTCACAACTATCTCTAATTAGGTGCAATGGTATTTAATTGGTTCCGCCGCCAAGTTGGTAAAAGTGTTGCTTCTTCCGAGGAGAAAGAAGAGAAGCAAGAACAGCAGTCAGCTACTCCCCCGGTTGAATCGCCGCAATCGGAGAGTGAGTCTGTCACTCAGGAGCAATCATCAACAGTTGCTGACGATTATCTGAGTTGGGCAAAAGCGGCTTATACAAACCTGCAAAAGCAGCAGCAAGCGCCCTCAGAAGCTGAAACCGAAGCACTAGAGGTTCAAGCTGACACCGCTGAATCTACCCAGGCTGAATTAACAGAGAGTACAGAAGCCACAGAAACTGCTCCGGAGCCAGAAACGGTGGAAGCAGAGGGAGAAGAGGAAGCAGAGGAAGCAGAGGAAGCAGAGGAAGCAGAGGAAGCAGAGGAAGCAGAGGGAGAAGACATTAAGGTTGAAGCGAGTAGTACCGCACCCTCCCCAGAATCTCCTGTGGTCACTGAGGCAGAAACCGACACCGAACAAGTAGAACCTGAAGAAACGGAGGCGTCAACGGCTTCAGATACCATAGCCGAAGCGGAAACTGACACAGAGGAACCTGAACCTGGGGCGGCTGAAGAATCAGCAACCGTGCCGATTTGGGCAAGGAAATCAGAACGGGAAGAACGACTTAAACGGCTCGAAGCAACGGCAATTGAGACGCCAGAACCGGACTCTGTCGCGCCACCTACAACCCCACCCGAAGCCGAGGCGGATGTCGCCTTGGATGAAGAATTTTTATGGTCAGCCAAAGTCTTAGCCGATCAAGGGCGTACCCCTGAGGATGTCTCCGCTGAGGAAATTAGCTGGCTCAAACAGCTTCGCTCTGGACTGGGTAAAACTCGTCGCGGCTTAGTCAATCAACTCAAGTCTATTGTCGGTCAGGGTCCGTTGAACCAAGACGCCGTGATGGAAATCGAGGCGTTGTTGTTGCAAGCGGATGTGGGTATCGAGGCAACGGATTACATTATTGAAACCCTGCAAGCGAAAATGCGCCAGGAAGTCTTGCCTCCCGAACAAGCGATCGCCTATTTGAAACAAATTCTCCGGGATTTACTGGATAAACCCTGTCAAGAGTCTTATGGTTCCACCTTTTTCCCGGAAAAAGACATCCTGAATATTTGGTTGATGACTGGGGTGAATGGTGCCGGAAAAACCACCACGATTGGCAAACTGGCTCATTTAGCCAATAAATCCGGTTACAAGTGTTTAATTGGGGCAGCTGATACCTTCCGGGCGGCGGCGGTGGAACAGGTGAAGATTTGGGGAGAACGCAGTCGTACAGAGGTGATTGCGAATCCCGGCAAGAATACCGATCCAGCCGCTGTGGTATTTGATTCCATCACAGCCGCAAAATCCCGCAACACGGAATTGCTGTTGGTAGATACCGCAGGGCGTTTGCAAAACAAGAAGAATCTGATGGAGGAATTGGCGAAAATTCGCCGGATTATCGATAAAAAAGCACCAGAGGCGAAGGTGGAATCGTTGCTGGTATTGGATGCTACCCTGGGTCAAAATGGTTTGCGTCAAGCTGAGGTATTCTCGGAAGCGGCACAACTGAGTGGTGTGGTGTTGACTAAGTTAGATGGTACAGCTAAGGGCGGTGTGGCTTTGGCGATCGTCCAGCAACTGGGATTGCCGATTCGGTTTATCGGGGCTGGGGAAGGCATTGAAGATTTACGTCCGTTCTCCAGTTATGAGTTTGTGGAAGCGTTATTGAGTGGATGATTTACCCCAACAGATGAATGACCCATGACGCCTGAAAAATGAGAAAAATATGTAGTGATGTAACAATACTCCGAAACAATTAAGAAATATTGCAATAACTTGATCCCGTTGCTATGGTATGCATTGTCCATTTAGCGAATGCTTGTGGGAACTATGACTATCATGCTAAACATTGGCGACTATGCCCATCATCGTTCAACCGGGAACGTGGGTAAAGTTGTAGCTTATGGGCATCAAATCGTAGATGGTGTGTATTTACCCACTCTCAAAGTTGAAGTACAGGTGATGAATGAGAGTGGGCTAAAGAAACGAACATTCATTGAAGACGTGTTTCAGGAATGGATACGGGTTGAGCAAGGTGTTCATCCAGGAAAACCGACCGAGACGGATTTAGCGATCGCATCACATTGAGAGCCTCCCAGGGACAGGCAGGGAGGGCATTCCTAGATATAACAAACACCTATAAGCCTCGTGTCGGGGCGACCCGCTGACACTGATTAAAAACTCCATTCCACTCAATTGGTCGGGTCGCCCTCTGCTCAACCCTGTCCTTGATAATTAGACCAAGGATCGAGTGATATCGATAGTAATTGTGCCACCAAAGTCAGGGATCGGGGCAGCGGGTTTACTCAGCCGCACTTGTACTTGCTGTACTCTATCGAACTGTAACAGAGCATCTGCGATCGCGCTGGCTAGTTTTTCCACGAGGGAGAACTTAGAGGTGGTGATCAGTTGCTTAACCGTGTCAATGGCTTGGCGGTAATCCAAGGTATCAGTAATGTCATCACTTTCACCAGCGGGGGCTAAATCCAGCCATAACGTGAGATCCACTTCAAACCATTGTCCGAGTACCCGCTCTTCGGGCAGATAACCCGTATAGCCGTAAGACCGAATTTTGTTGACCTGTATACAATCCATCGAACGTGTTGAGATTAGGGAACAGGGAACGGGGAACTCTTAACAGTAAGGGTTTGAGGGCAATTTACTTGCACTTTCCGGAGCATGCCGTTTTATGCCAGTCCGACTACTTAGTATAAAGTTTACCTCTAGTTGTCACCCCACTCTAGACTGGTGTTATTTCTGCCTTCTTGCACTAGAAAGGGTTTTCAGGGCGCGAGCCGATGATTTTTTCTATCCCCTCATCCCGCTCCCTGCATCTATCTATGGTTTCTATTGAAAATCCAAATGCTACCAATGGCTCACACTCAGTTAATCTAATTAAAGTTAAAAAAACATTTGGAAGTGTTACAAACTTTAAACTCTTGCGCGAAATTATGAGAAAGTGATCCCAAGACTTAACATTTTCTGAGTATACTGTCGTTCTCTCACTCCTCCGAGTCTAATGCGAATCACGAATCGTATAAATACTAGACATCTGCAAGGTGACATATTTGGGGGGATCACTGCTGCGATTATCGCCCTCCCCATGGCACTGGCTTTCGGCGTTGCCTCTGGTGCTGGCGCTGTAGCTGGTCTTTGGGGTGCTGTTTTAGTTGGCTTCTTTGCTGCCCTGTTTGGTGGCACACCCACTCTGATTTCTGAACCCACAGGTCCAATGACCGTGGTTCTGACTGCTGTTATCGCTAACCTGACGGCGACGGCGGGTACAGAAAAGGGTATGGCTATGGCATTTACCGTAGTCATGATGGCAGGGGTATTCCAGATTATTCTGGGTACATTGCGGTTGGGTCGATACGTTACCCTGATGCCCTATACCGTAGTATCTGGATTTATGTCTGGGATTGGATTTATCCTGGTCATCCTGCAACTTGGACCATTCCTAGGACAGGAGAGTCCTAAAGGTGGCATCCTGGGTACAATTCAACACATACCTGACCTCGTAAGCAATATCCAGCGCGGTGAAATGGCTCTGGCGGTTTTGACGGTTGTGATTCTGGTATTACAGCCATGGGCATTGCAATCTGCGCCGTCTAATATTAAGAAGTTTTTCCCACCGCCCCAGTTAATCGCGCTGATCATCGGAACGGTAGTAGCGTTGTTTGTGTTCCCTGAGATGGAGATGATCCGCCGCATTGGTGAGATCCCGACAAGTTTGCCGACGTTACAAGTACCAACCTTTAGTGCAGCAGAATTCCAAACCATGCTCATTGATGCCTTGGTTTTGGCGATGCTCGGTTGTATTGATGCTCTACTCACCTCCGTTGTTGCCGATAGCTTAACTCGTACTCAGCATGACTCGAACAAAGAATTAATTGGTCAAGGTTTAGGAAACTTAGCATCCGGATTATGTGGCGGTATTGCAGGTGCTGGTGCAACCATGGGAACCGTGGTTAATATCCAAACGGGTGCTAGAAGTGCCTTATCTGGTTTAACTCGTGCCTTCATTTTGCTGGTTGTTATTTTAGGCGCCGCCAGTCTAACCGCTTGGATTCCGATGGCGGTTCTGGCAGGAATTGCCCTCAAGGTTGGTATAGATATTATTGACTGGGGTTTCCTGAAGCGAGCGCATCAGGTTTCAATTAAGGGCGCCATGATTATGTATGGCGTGATCATCCTGACTGTATTTGTTGACTTGATTGTCGCTGTTGGCGTTGGTGTATTCGTTGCTAATCTCTTGACCATTGAACGTCTCTCCAAACTTCAAGCCAAGGATGTTAAGACGATTACCGATGCTGATGATGCTATCCAGATGACTGATGAAGAGAAAGAACTAATTGATCAAACTGATGGTCGCATCCTCTTGTTTCATCTGAGTGGACCGATGATCTTTGGGGTATCCAAGGCAATCTCCCGTCAGCACAATGCCATGGCAGATCATGATGTCCTGATTGTAGACTTAAGTGATGTGCCGCACTTGGGTGTTACCTCTTCGTTGGCGATTGAAAATTCCATCCAAGAAGCCATTGATAAAGGTCGTCATGTCTTCATTGTTGGTGCTACGGGTCAGATTGAACGACGCCTGCAAAAATTGGGGATTTTGTCAATGTTACCTGCCCATAATTTGCACGTTGATCGGACAGAAGCATTGCGGCAAGCTGTTGCTGTGGTCAAGGGATATGAACCCCCAGTAAATGGTACATTGTCAACTGCCTATCCCACTCAATCCGATGATGTTGCCATCAGTAACTCAATTCAATAAAGCAATATAGGATAGGGTTAATGTCTAATCCCCTGTTTCTAATGAGGGGAATATTTTTTAGGCGTTTAGGGTTGGTCAAATGTCAGCTATAGCAAAAGGCAGAGGACTCCAGGGCAGAAGGCTCCAAGGGAAAAGATTGACTGGTCAAGGTTTCAGCACCTTCCTTTGTCCTAATCGCCTTGGCGACTGCTATAACTTTCATTTTGTCCGACTACTTACAATAAGAAAGAATTGGGAAAATTATGATAAATATTAAATCTGTAAATTTTCTTAATTTTGTCATAAAGACGTATAATTATAGTAAGCATTAAATGAAGTTCAATCAGGTTTGTTTTGGCTAATTGACTAAAGACAAACCGTTGTCCAGACCGATAAAGATAGGTCTGTACCAAAAAGCAAATCAAGACGATTTGACAATAGATTGATTAACTTAGGGTTATGCGATGAATACTCATTGTATTTCAACGCGCTCTGGTCATAAATTCGCTTAGATTCAGATGTTCATGGATTTAGGAAGCCGTTGCAGTATATCGGCTTGAACGAATAGGCTTTGAGGGACTAAATTGATTTTAATGTCACTAAACCTCAAGGGTAACTTATCAATCAATCTCACAGAATCGAAGATAAACCATAAATGCAGACCATGATTTTTTCAGACCTGATACAACCAATTCCCATATTAGCAACAGCACCAGAAAATTCGTCTATTGTTCTGGCTGG
>CAZNNK010000074.1:0-12969 GCA_964574085.1 uncultured Coleofasciculus sp. | reverse complement strand
ATTTCTGCAATGAAATTTAGTCTGTCTATATTTGACTATACTTTTACCAACTATTTGATGCACTGACAAAGGATGTAATCATGAAATATCCCATCTGTAGGGGCGCACCGACGTGCGCCCTTCATGTTAATCCGGGAAAGACCGCCATCATAATATAGCACTACGAAGATACGTTAGGACATTTCCCTGTTGCCTGTTGCCTGTTGCCTGTTGCCTTTTCACTCAATATTATTGTCCTAACCTCAATGCGTAGTGCTATAACTTTTGATTCAACGCATTGAGTTGAGCTTGGGCTTTTTGTAGAGACTCATACCATTCCTTTTGCGGATCACTGTCTGCCACAATCCCCGCGCCTACTTGGCCCCACACCGTTGCTCCAGGTTGAGAATGGCTCGATTGACGATACAGCAACGTGCGAATCAAAATATTTAAATCCAGGTTTCCCCGCCAATCTAAATACCCGCAAGAACCGTAAAATAAGTTGCGCTTGACAGGTTCAAGTTCTTCAATAATTTCCATACAGCGAACTTTCGGACAACCCGTAATGGTTCCCCCAGGAAATACACCTCGAATTAAGTCTATCGGGTCACACTTAGGGCTGAGTGTACCTATAATATTGCTAACTAAGTGCATGACGTGGCTGTAGCGTTCAATGGTGAGAAGTTCATTCACTTGTACAGTCCCCCACTCACAAACTCTGCCGATATCATTACGCTCTAAATCAACTAACATAATATGTTCTGCTCTTTCCTTGGTATTGGCAATTAACTCCTGGGCTAACTGCTCATCTTGATTCAAAGTAGCGCCACGTTTTCGGGTTCCAGCAATCGGTCGAGTCTCAACTTTTTTACCTGATAACTGAATCAATCGTTCAGGCGAACAGCTAATCATTGCCCCCCACGGCGTTTGCCAATAACTAGCAAACGGGGAAGGATTAATCTGTTGCAATGCTCGATAAATTGACCAGCTATCTAAAGCGGTATGGGCTTCAAACCGTAATGACAAATTCGCCTGGAAGATATCGCCAGCTTGAATATATCGTTTCGCTTGCTGCACCGCCGCTATATAATCCTGTTCAGAGCTGTGAAAAATGGGAGTGATGGGATTACTTTTGTCTGGTTTGGCTGGATTCTTTACTCCTGTCTCTCTATCCGCTTCCTCTAACTGATGTTGCAGGGAGTCGAGTTGAGTCGAATCTGTCGTCGCTAACCAGAGAATTTGTTGATGATGATCCAGCACCGCAAAGGAGTCGGGTTCATACCAGTAGGCGATGGGGAAAGGAAGAGGATCGGTGTTGAGGTGGGGGAGTTGCTCAATCTCCCAGGCTAAGTCATATCCCAGCCATCCTAGCCACCCCCCGGTAAAGGGAAGTTCAGCAGGTACAGGTGATTCTGGCTTTTGCACTTGAAGCAGGCGGCGCAGGAAGGGTAGAATGTTTCCCACAGGTGGAGTCCATAGTTGAGGTTGATTTTCCATAAACCGAGGCGAACCCGCACAAATCGAATATCGAGCCAGATGGGTATTATGTGGCGTCACAGGGCTTTCTAAGAGAGTAGCAATGTGACAATTGTTAACCAAATTGTTTTCCCGTGTCGAATCTCCTCTAGGATGGAGAAATAGCGCCTCGAAGACGTGCGAACCACTACGCTTAGCTAGAGGAAGCTGACGCCAATGCCAAGGTTCTATGGGTTTGAGGGAGGATTGGGGGAGGGTAAATAACTCAGGTGCGATCGCGGTATTCACATCTATTCTCTGGTAAAGCGGTATCTTGTGTTGGCAGCATCGATTCCCGTTTGGAACCATTGTCTCTTTTATGATTGGATCAATCCAATTCAGCCCTAGACACCTTATCACAGCGTACCGTTGTCAGATCGTACTGTATTGTGTGACGCCTAAAAGCTATCGCCTGTATCTTCCTTGCCGATTCGGTTAGAGCAGTGGGATTGAAGTTAGATTGGCTCGGCAACAACGGCGGGTGATGTCGGACAATTTTTTTCTTATTCTGCGCCTTTTGGTTACAATATTTGTATACATCAACACTCTATAGAGAATAACAATTTAGTCACTTTCCTAAGCGAGTCAATTGACCTATCAGTCTTCAATATCCTAAGAATTCCGAAGCAATAGGTTCAAGCAAACTTGGGGAATTGAAGAATAAGCATCGATAAAATAGCGGCAATTTTTTAGCCGAAAGCTAATGAATGAATCTCTAACATTTTTACAAACAGGGCTACCCGAAGGTCCAATTGTTGCGTTTACTATTCTGCTGTTAGTCAGTTTAACCATTCCCCCGTTGTTCGAGCGCCTGGGATTGCCTGGGTTAGTCGGATTGCTGTTGGCAGGAGTCATCCTCGGTTCCAATGGGTTGCAGCTATTGGATGCTGACAGCGAAACCATGAAGCTGCTATCCGATATCGGCAAAATTTACCTGATGTTTGTGGCGGGGCTAGAAATTGACTTGGTGCAGTTTCGCAAGAAGAAACATCGCTCTTTAGTGTTTGGATTGATGACCTTTATCGTACCACTCGTCGCCAGTATGATGATTGGACGATTATTTGGTTTTGGTTGGAATACATCCCTATTAATGGGTTCTTTATTTGCCTCCCATACTCTATTAGGGTATCCTATCATCCAGCGCTTGGGTTTAGTTGAGAAAGAACCAGTCATTGTTACCATTGGCGCGACAATTTTTACTGATATCAGTGCGCTACTTGTCCTAGCCATCTGTGTTTCGATTAATGCGGGAGACTTTTCTGTCTATAGTTTGTTCCAGCAACTGGTGGCATTAGCCATTTACACTGCTATCGTTTTATTTGGCTTTGATTGGGTAGGGAAGGAACATTTTCGGCGGACGGGAGATGATGAAGGCAATCAATTTTTGTTTGTACTCCTGGCGGTGTTTCTAGCGTCGGTGGGGGCGGAAATTATTCAGGTTGATCAGATTGTCGGTGCTTTCATGGCGGGTTTGGCGGTTAATGATGTGGTGGGAAACTCACCCGTGAAAGACAAAGTGGAGTTTGTGGGTAGTGTTTTATTTATCCCCTTTTTCTTTGTAGACATGGGCTTACTTCTCGACATTCCCGTGTTTATCGAAAGCCTCACCACCAGTTTTTGGCTAACCCTAGCCATTGTTGGGGGATTACTGGGGAGTAAATTCCTCGCCGCCGCGATCGCAAAAGTCCTCTATCGTTACAGTTTTGACGAGATGATGGTGATCTGGTCTCTGTCTATCCCCCAAGTCGCCGCCACACTAGCTGCCGCCTTGGTTGGTTTGCAGGTGGGGTTAATTACAGACACCGTCTTTAACAGCGTCATTGTCTTAATGCTGATTACCTCCATCCTGGGTCCCCTACTAACCGGAAAATTTGCGCCGAAACTCCCTTTACCCAAAGCCAGCCCCAAAAGTAACCAGTCCAAACTTTGGTGGGAAAAACCTCACTCTAAACCGATAGAGGAACAAGAATCCGTTCCATTTACGATAATTGTACCTGTGAGCAAAAGTCAAACTAAGGGGTATTTGATGGAAATGGCAGCCCTGCTAGCGCATCACCAATCCGGTCAAATTATACCGCTCTCTATTTCTCCAGCCCATACCTACATGGACGAACCCCAGATGCAGGTTAACCTACGCCAAAGTCGGCGACTCCTAAACAAAGCGCTAACCATTAGTTCAGAATTTGAGGCTGAGGCGAAACCGAGACTGCGGATTGAGAATGACATCGCCTCTGGCATTGTTCACACCGCCCGTGAACAAGATGCCAGTTTAATTGTTATGAGTTGGCGCAAAAATACCGGATTGCGGGCACGTTTGTTTGGTACGATCATTAACCGGGTATTTTGGGCATCTCACTGTCCAGTTGCGGTGATGCGACTCTTAGATGAACCCGTCAACCTGCGGAAAATTTTGGTTCCCGCGAAGAACTTTTCGCCCCAGACAATCCGCACGGTAAGATTTGCTCAACTCCTGGCTGATACCCATCAAGGGGAGGTGAAACTGCTGCACGTTTGTCCGGCTAAAACGGCACTTTCTGACATGGCGGCGATTGAAGACGAATATATTAATATGCTAAATGTCACGGGAGCGCAGGTAAAATCAGAAGTACAAGTGATTCAAGCTGACGATGTAGCGCTGGCGATTTTGAAAGTAGCTAAGTTAGCGGATATGGTCATTTTGCGCTCTTTGCGTCGCCGTACTATTGCAGGGTTAGCGGTGAGCGATATTACTACACAATTGATTAAAGAACTCACCTGCTCATTAGTGTTGTTTGGGGAACCGTATTAAGAGCAATGGTACTGAAAAACGTGGATTTTGGGATTGCATAAACCCTTAATATACCGTAGGGTGGGTTTCGACTTCGCTCAACCCACCAGCCAAAAATTCAGTACTTTTCGTATTAAGGGGACAGAGAACGAGAAACGGAAAGGATGAGACTTTCACAAAGGCAAATAGAGTACAATGCCTTTCCACTCTGACTGTTGACTACAATCAACCAGTAATAGTAATTCATCAATTACTTGTCTGATTGGCATCCGATCATGAACAACAAACAACCCCGACATTTCCTCTCCTCTTGTCAGTCGCTCATAAGCAAAGTTTGGCATAGTTGCACGATCATGAGTCAAGACAATGCGATTATTTGCTGCTGCCCAGTCCAGAATAGCTGGATCACCAACTGCCCGCAGACCAATATCCTGAATGCGAACTAAGTCTAGATTAGGTTCACGCAAAAATAGCCCCCGAACGATATCGCCGTGGAAGTTTTCATCACTCAGCAATTTCATGATTATTACTTTCTTTCTGCTGAGATAACAAGCGAGAACGAATTACACTTAAATCAGGTTGAACGCTCAGTAAACGCTGACGCACAGATTCAGCCAACTGCTCTCGACGGTTAAGATAGACTTCCACAGCGTCTTGGTGTCGGAGATAATAACCAATTGTGGTATAAACATCAGATAACGATAGTGTTGAATAACGCTGAACAATGGATTCAGGAGAAGCACCATCCTGAAAAGCGCGAATCACTAACTCCAGCAAAACCCTTGAATTTCCGACTCGAATCGCTCCTGTTGAATCCTCAAAAAGAGGTGGCATTTCACGCTCTAAAGTCAGACTCATTTACTCATGCCTCCTACAGGTCTACATTAGAAATAATCATAACTGAAATCAACCGCACTCGGATTGGACATCAGTTGTTGTTATCACTGGCACAAAATCTTTACTCATCACAGTTTTGCCTAACATGAATCCCTACGCTATTATTGATCAAACTCAACGCCAACGAGTCAGCGATGGTATGACGCGATCGCTTCTGGAAAACTGCGAGAATGCGCCCCGTATCCTGGTACTCGTTTGGTCTCAACTCGGTGACTTTGACACCCTCGAATATGCCTGGTGGTTACAGCGAAAGGCTGAACAGTTGCAGGCTAAGGGAATCGCCATTCGTGCGGTGGGGATTGGCAATCTGGATTCAGGAAAACAATTTTGTCAGTATACCGGATTTCCGGCGGAGTGGTTGTTTGTTGATCCAGAGGCTCAATTGCATCGCCAGCTTAACCTCTATCCTGGGTTAAATCTCAAACTTCCAGGACTTTCTACCTCACAAAAGGCTTGGTTGAATCTACTCTTGATGTGTGCGGGGATTGGTAGCCCAGGTACGCTTGCAGAAGTGTTCCGAGGTTATCGGGGCGATCGCAACGCCCCTCAGCTTATTGGCGATGAGGAAGTTGTCAAAGCGAAACCCTTACCCCCTCTCAAAGGCTCATTTTTTCAATTTGCTGGGGGAAGTGGATATCAGCGCCCTTTTGAACTCGCCACCTTAAGACTACGGAATATGGTAGAAGTGTTAAGCCATTGGAAAACTTACGTTCCCAATCCCGCCTATATGACCCAGCGAGGTGCAACCTTCCTATTTGATACAGATGGGAAGCTACTGTACGAACATCGCGATCGCGGAATACTCGGCTTTGCTGCCAACATGAGCCGCCCCTTATCATTTTTAGATGAAATAGGGTAAAAGGGTAGAAGGATAGCGATCGCATCGATTCCGGAATAAAAGTACAGACAATTGGTAATTGAGTAAGAAAGAAAGTTTTATGTAGGGGCGGGTTTTACTATTATCATTTTTTACCTCACCCAGAGGTAACTAAACCCGCCCCGATGTAGAGACGTAGCATGCTACGTCTCTACACTCCTTCAAAGATATACCTGAATCATGAACTATTGTTTTCCCAAACCAAATTCCCCTTTCCTCTGGATTCCCAGCAATCTTCTCCTCAGCCTTCTCATCTTCATCAGCACAGCCAATGCCGAAATAATCCCCGATAACGATAACTTTTCAACCAACACCACCATTACCAATGGTGAGATTCAAGGTGGAATCCGAACCGGAAATCATCTCCTCCACAGTTTCCAAGAATTTTCTATTCCTACCAACTCCCAAGCCATCTTTAAACTGACTCCCCAGAACCTAGACATAGAAACCATTATTAGCCGCGTCACAGGCAACAAGACATCCATCATAGATGGCATCCTTGCCGCAGATGGCACCGCCAACCTAATCCTAATTAACCCCAACGGGATTATAGTTGGCGCTAATGCCCAACTCAATATCAATGGCTCCTTTTTAGCCAGTACCGCCAACAGTGTCATCTTTGCTGATGGCAACGAATTCAGCACCACCAATCCCCAACTCCTGCCTCTGCTTACCATTAACGTACCCATTGGCTTACAGTTTGGTGAAAATCCAGCACCGATTATTCATCAAGCAAATAGTAACCTGTCAGTAAACCCCGGTCAAACCTTAGCCCTAGTGGGAGGAAATTTATCATTAAATGGAGCCAAGTTAACAGCACAACAAGGACGAATTGAATTAGGGAGTGTGGCAAGTTCTGGACAAGTGACTCTGACACCTATAACCCCAGGTTTTGCCTTAGACTATTCCGATATACAACGGTTTGGCATCATTAACTTAACCGATGCAACAGCCATCAACACCAGTGGTTTAGGGGGTGGCACAATTCGGGTGCGGGGGGGACACCTTACCCTGACTCAAAACTCAAAGCTAATCGCTGAAACCTTCGGGAATGTAAACGGCGGCGGGATTGATATTCAGGCAAATCAGGTAAAACTGCAACAAGGTTCCTTTGCTTCCACCTCTACATTTGGTGCAGGTGCAGGAGGCAATCTTACCATTCAGGCTGACCAAGTAGACGTGACTGGCACAACCCCTTTAGAACCCTCACGGCAGATTTTATTCGCAACATTTAACCCACTTAATCTGAGTAATGGCTTATTTAGCTTTAGTGGTGGACAGGGTGATGCTGGACATTTAACCATTGAAACCGACCAATTGACTGTGCAGAACGGCGCGATGATATTAACCGCAGCCCTGGCCGAGGGTGATGGTGGCGATTTAACCTTAAACGTTTCGGAGTTAGCCGATTTAACCAGTGGGTCTCTATTACTAACAGGAACCACAGATCAAGGAGATGCCGGTGATTTCACAATTACGGCTCATCAATTGAGAGTGCTAGAAGGTACATCCCTGAGTACCACGCCTGGCAGTACAAGTCAGGGTCAAGGGGGAAATCTAACCGTAACCGCTGAAGGGGTGGAACTCAGAGGTACTCCAGCCAACGCCGTTGTTCCCGGCGGGTTGTTCACAACAACGCTGGGTGCAGGGGATGCAGGGGATTTTACCCTGAATACAGGTCAACTCATCGTTGCGGATGGGTCACAAATCTCAGCCGCAGCAGCAGGTGGGGGACAGGGGGGAAATCTTATGGTTAACGCCGATACGGTGGAATTGAGGGGAATTTCTGCTGATGGTCAGTTTTTGAGTGGGTTGTTTACCTCATCATCCCTATTAACTGTAGCCGGACAACAGGGAACAGCACCCGCCGGAGATTTAATGATTACTACGCGCCGCTTAAGTGTGCAGGATGGCGCTCAAATTTCCGCTGCTACGGGAGGTGCAGGTACAGCCGGAACGTTAACGATTAATGCGGCTGAATCGGTAACCGTGGCGGGTGTGGCGACGGATGTTGATCCCGCTGTCGAACGAGTTTCCTTTGGCATTATTGGGGATGGTATCGTACCGAGTGCGATTGAAGCGAATACCAGTGGTGCAGGTGGCGCGGGGGATTTGCAGATTCAAACTGGAGAGTTAACTGTGAGGGATGGCGCAGAAATTGGCGTTAGGGGAACCGCATCGGGTGCGGCTGGTAATTTAGATATCATCGCCGATTCGATTTGGCTGGACAATCAAGGGGGAATCAGCGCCGCTACGGTGGCGGGGACAGAGGGAAATATTCGACTCGACGCCTCGAATGTGTTGCTGCGACGCAATAGTCGGATTACGACGAATACTGAGAACAGTGATGGCGGTAATATAACAATCGACACCAATCTTTTAGTCGCGATCGATGATAGTGATATCACGGCTAATGCTCGTCAAGGTCGAGGCGGTCGTGTTAGTATTACAGCTCAAGGTATTTTTGGCACTCAGTTTCGGGATGAACTGACCCCCAATAGTGATATCACTGCCACATCAGATTTAGGACCACAATTTAATGGTCTGGTGACTCTCAATATTCAGGGGATTGACCCGAATCGGGGATTAGTTCGCTTACCGGAAAGCTTTACTCAACCCAGTGATCAAATTGCCACAGGTTGTGTCGCTGAAACCGGAAATTCCTTTGTCGTGACTGGACGCGGTGGATTACCCGAAGACCCCAGCCACATTTTACGTGGTCGAACCCTTTGGCAAGATTTGCGTTCTTTGGATTGGGATGCAGAAAGTCTGGAGGAGACGGGACACGGAGAAAATCGACAGCAATCCCCATCATCAAGGGAGGAAATAAATCCAGAGAAAAACCGGATCTCTAGTCATGCTTCTATTGTAGAGGCTCAAGGATGGGTGATTGATGCTGATGGCACTATCGAACTGGTGGCGGATATGCCGAATAATAGACTGAGGGGGTTAGAGTCATCCAGACAATCTCATTGTTATTCAATAAAATAGTAGGTTGGGTCTCGTACCTCGACCCAACAGAAGCCAATACTGCAATGGATAGAGGAGCAGGGGAAGCAATGTAGAGACGTAGCATGCTACGTCTGGGAGCAGGGGGAGCAGGGGGAGCAGGGGGAGAAAAAATTAACAATCACCTATGGGCAGTTTTATTCAGCAAAGATTATTTACATTACTGTTATTAACAGGAAGTCTGTTTAGTCGCTTACTGTTTTTGACTAATATGGCTCACGCCCAGATTATACCTGATGAGACATTGCCTCAAAATACAAGCGTCACAAAGAATGGTAATATTAGTGAGATTCAAAACGGTACAAGAGTAGGCGATAATCTATTCCACAGCTTTGAATATTTTTCTGTTTCTGAAGGTTCAACAGCGTTGTTTAACCTGGAAACAATTAATCAGGATGTCCAAAATATTATTAGCCGGGTTACGGGAAATAAAACGTCACAAATTAATGGCACAATTCAAATTAATAATGCTGCAAATTTATTTTTAATTAACCCTCAAGGTATTGTCTTTGGCGCGAACGCCCAACTCGATGTTGACGGCTCCTTTTTAGCCAGTACAGCCAATAGCATTCAGTTTCCCGATGGGCGGGAGTTTAGCGCCACAAATTCCTCAACCCCACCCTTATTATCGATTAATGTACCCATTGGCTTGCAGTTTGGTTCAAATCCGGCTCCAATCAGTAATCAATCGACGGCTGGCTTACAAGTCAATTCAGGTCAAACCTTAGCCCTCGTTGGTGGCGAACTGCGGTTTCCGGGAGGACATCTAACAGCCCGCCAAGGGCGGATTGAATTGGGGAGTGTTGGTGAAAATAGTTTTGTCCAGATTACGCCAACGATTAATGGCTTGACTCTGGGATATCAGGGGGTAGAGAATTTTCAAGATATAAACTTCTCCCAGCAATCTGTCGTCGATGTTAGTGGTACAGGTAGCGGTTTTATTCACATCCAAGGCGCTCAGGTGAACCTGACGCAAGCCTCACAAATTCGTGCCGATACACAGGGTAATATTGACGGCGGTGATATTACGATTCAAGCTGACCAATTGAACCTACAAGGAGGCGCTTTTGTCTCTGCATCTACATTTGGTGATGGTGCGGCTGGTCGCTTGATGGTCAATGCTGCATCAGTGGAAATTATTGGCATAAGAAATCTACAAGAAGTTTTGGATCAGCTGTTTGAGGAGAAAACAATTACCCTTCCGGAGTTGGGTACGGGTCTATTTTCCTTAAGTTTCGGATCTGGTGCGGCAAATAGCTTAATCATGAATACGGAAACCTTGAGTCTACGGGAGGGCGGTTTCATCTCAACCTCTCCCTTTAGCACGGGTGCGGGCGGCGATATGATGGTGAGGGCATCTGAATCGGTAGAACTGGTGGGTTCAGAACTGTTTGCTGATAGTTATGGCAAGGGAGATGCAGGTCAACTGACCGTACAAACCCGACAGTTAAGGGCGAGCGAAGGGGGGGGAATATTTAACTCTACCTTTGATACAGGGCGTGGCGGAAATTTACTGATTCAAGCCTCTGATTCGATTGAACTGATGGGGACAACACCAGATGGTCGATTCAAAAGTGCGATCGCGTCTAATGCGTTTCAGGATGCAACTCAAGCTACGGGAACTGTGAGCATTGAAACTCGACGCTTAACCCTTCGGGAGGGGGCGGGAATTGGCGGTGCTACATTAGGTGCTGCTCAAGGCGGAACGATAAAGATTCAGGCGTCAGATCGGGTGGAACTGATTGGCACTTCTGCGAATGGTCGAGAATTGAGTAGTTTGAATACACAAAGTTTTGGCACAGGTGCGGCGGGCGATATTGAGGTTTATACCCGACGATTAGTGCTGCGTGATGGCGGAGTTATCTCAACCACCACCCAAGATGCTGGGCGGGCGGGACGATTAGTGGTTAGAGCCTCGGAGTCTGTAGAACTAAGCGGTATTTCCGCCGATGGTAAGTTTCCCAGTAGTTTGCGCTCAGATGCATCGTCTGATTCTGTTCCCAGTGGCTTTATTCCACCCCCTCGGACTGAGGTATTGGGGGGAGCAGGGGATGTGACGATTGAGACAGGACATTTAATTATCCGAGATGGAGCGGAAGTCACAGTCAATGGGGAAAAGTTAGCCGCCGCTGGAAACTTGGGAGTTGATGCTAGTTTAATTTGGTTAAGGAACGGAGGTACAATTTCAGCGACGACGGTTGCAGGAACCGGCGGGAATATCACTCTTCAGGCGCAGAATTTGTTGCTACAGAATCAGAGTCAAATCAGCACGAATGCTGAGAATGCGAATGGTGGTAATATTACGATTGATACAGGGAATTTAGTCGCACTTAATAATAGCGATATGAGTGCCAATGCTCAAGCGGGAGCAGGGGGTCGGGTTACGGTTAACGCATTTGGTATTTTTGGCACGCAGTTTCGAGACATGTTAACTCCAGAGAGTGATATCACGGCGACATCAGCACTTGGAGCTGAATTTAAAGGTATGGTCAATATCAACATAGAGGATATTGATCCCAATCAGGGATTAGTCCGCTTACCGGAAAACTTTACAGAACCCAGTAACCAAATTGCCACAGGTTGTGTTGCGGATCAAGGTAATTCCTTTGTGGTAACTGGACGGGGGGGTTTACCCGAAGATCCCACTCAAACCCTGCGAGGTCGAACCCTTTGGCGGGATTTACGAACGCTGGCGTTGAATGAAGATGAAGGAAATTATGTAGAGACGTTGCATGGAACGTCTGGGAGCGGGGGAGCTGCTAGTAGAGACGTTCCGGTGGAACATCTGGAAGCTGGGGGAGAATCTCCTTCTGAACGTCGCTCACCCATCGTAGAAGCTCAAGGATGGATCATTAATTCTCAAGGTCAGGTTGAGTTAGTGGCTCATGTTCCGGATGTTATTAATCCCCTAAATGATTGGTATAACTCAGCAACATGTTTAAACTGAAGTTCCCCAATCCAAATTCGTAAATTATTTGTAACATAAACGGCAGCATTAAATCACTCACATGTAAACTTCTATATCATTTACTTGTGCTTTCTGATAAAGGTGATACATTAGGAGTTGAAGCTTAAAGGCTTCTAATGACAGACATTGAACAACATAATCCAATTAGGAGGTATAAACCAAACTGAGAAAATTCATATCTATTTCCTCATTTATAAGTAACAGCAACGCTCAATCAATTGCTGAGATTTCCTAAAATTGTAAACCAGGGAGATTAAGCACTTAATAATTAAACGTTTAGTGCAACTCCAGATAGAATTAACCTAAACAGGAAATCATTCAAGCGATTCAATTTGAGAGTTGCTGTTGATTTTCGTCATTGGTGGTATTTGTTGTACTCGCTTCTGTTCAAGCCAGCCAAGTTATTTGTTAAACGCAGACTGAACGATAAAATTATAGAACCCTTCTTTTCCAGATGGTAGAGACGTTGCATGCAACGTCTCTACAAGGCTACATTACTGTTGCTCTTGAAACACATCACAGGAGAACATCTCCGTTAATGTCCGCAGATAGGGTAAAAAAGTTGCCATATTTTCCGGAGATAGGCGATTATACATTTCCCAACCAATGGCTTTGAGCATGTCCTGCACTAAACGCCAGCCGACACGCAGACGTGGATAAAGCATGACGCATAATGGAAACAGTTCTCGCTGCACCGCCCGAATGTCATCTTCTAAGACACACAGACACAGATATACCTGAAACATTTCCACGTCGCGGATACTGGCAATTCTCACGGTTTTGCTAATCAACGAACCACTGTAGGTTTCGTAGTTGGGATTTTGACGGCACACTTGTTGGCACACCGAAATAGCTAGTTTTGTGCTGATGGGTAAGAGATTTTGCACCGCTAATAGCGCCGATGAATTGTAGGGATGGTTCGCCGCCGCATCATACGCCGCTTGTAGGGGCATATAC
>CAZNNK010000073.1:0-13028 GCA_964574085.1 uncultured Coleofasciculus sp. | reverse complement strand
ACTCTGAATCAGCTTGGGGATTTCTGAGAATCCCGATAAACTCATCAATCGATTTACCCAACCGTCGCTCAATCCACCGAGACAGCACATTAAACGTATCCGGTGCAGGCGTAGACTCTAATAAAATCCGCCGAATTCCTTCCTCATAAAACTGATATTCAATATCATCCGGATTCGTCTCTACCTCAATCGGTGTAACTAACTTGAACAACCCACTCAGCAACACCTCCGCCACATGGACTTGCTGGGATTGGGGGAGCATGGCATCCTGAATCATGCGGACAATCGGCAAACTCACCACCGGACAAGCCGCCAAAAGTCCCGCCAAACGGCGAGCCATAGGGGAGGAGAAGATGCGGAACCGTTGCACCCGTTCCTCAGCTGACACATTCGTATTCTGATCCCCATTATCAGCAAAAGAGGGTTGAAGAACCGACGAGAAAAGTAAACCCGATACCCGAATATTCCCTTTTCCCGCAATCATTTGGCTCCACCGATGGGTGATTTCCGGGTCTAAGGTTAATACAGGAACCTTAATCTCCCCCGTCGGGGTTTTGCGCCAGCGATCGCGTCGAATTACGGATAACTTTTGGTTCACGAGTCCCGGGGCTAAACTGTAGAATCGAACCTTGGTTACTTCAGAAAGGGCGGTTCTATCCCATAACCACTCTGGTAACATTTGTATCAGCGCCATGGGACTTTGGTATGCCCATACTTTTAATGCTGGGTTAACGATACCGGATTGCCATAGGCTAGAAATGCAATCACTGACAACGACTATCAATCGCCGTCGGTTGGGATCAATCAGTTCTTCCGGGCTGCGAGGGGATTGCTGATGACTTCCCATACCCAGTTTGGGATATAAACACAATTGTCCCTGAGCATTCACCGATAAACTCCAGGTTCGCACATCCCGAAACGCGCCTGTCTGTGTTAATAGTCGCCGCAGTTCTTTAACCTGGCGTTGCCAGATTAGCATAGAGGGACTCGCGTCAATCACCAAAGCTAATTCAAACCAAGGTTCTTGTAGAGGCTGACGTTGAGGAAACCAAATCTGGGTTTGAGCAATCCATTCAGCCGTTGCGTCTTCATCCAATACCCAGGCGCGTTGAGAGGGAACGCGCTGCATCAGGGGACGAAGCGATCGCAACAAGGCTAGCGAGTTGCGTAAGGCTTTGGGATTGGGGACAGGAAAGGGTAGGGATTGGGGAACGGGAGAGGATGGAGACGTAGAGGTGGAACGACGGGAATAGAGGGGAACCGTAGGCTTCGGTTTTTTAGCTGGCTGAGGTGAATTGGCGGCTGGCGGCGGATCAGGGTTCCGGGTTGGTTGCTGGAGAGGAGTCGCTGGGGACGTTGGAGCAGAGGGAGAAGCAGGCGTTGGTGGGGGTTGAGGGGATACCCCTCACAAGGGTAGGTTTTTTAAGATTGGGGTTCAGGTAAGACAAGGAAGACAGGTAGACCAGTAGACAAGGAAGAGTGAGAACGAAAAATAGGGCGTTTCTGCTTTTAGAAGTTAGTTTGACCGAACCAAATTCTGTACGGTTTTCCCCCCTTGTCTTCTTTCCTTCCTTGTCCTCCTTGTCTTGTCTCCACCCTAAAATAAAAAACCTACACCTGTTAGAGGGGATACCCTGGGTGAGGATGGCGGTAGTGGCGGGGGTGCGTCGGATTCCCTGGGAATGGTTTGCCACTGTAGCAACGCCAACCATAAAATATCGCTAATTTCCTCAGCGGTGAGATCCAGCTTTTGCTCCAGTACCGCGATTAATTCATCCATTCGCCATTGGGTTCTGATTGGTGAGGGATTTAAACAGTAAGGCTTTCAAGTCTTCTGTCTGGGCATGATGGGTTCGCATAAACACGGCATTCAGGAGTTGATCCGTTGCCAAGTTTACCATTTCGCGATCGCGCTTATTGGCAAATTCGTTAATTAAGTCTGTCACCTGTTCCCCGATTTCGTCCCCTAGATGCGCTTTCACAATCGTGGTTAAGTCGTCTTCCGTGGGTTTTGGCATTTCCACCTGTAAGCAGCGCCGTAAAAAGGCGGGGGGAAAATCCCGTTCATCGTTACTCGTCATCACGATGAGGGGAAAGGATTGACAGAGAACTTGACCCCCGACAATGGAAACGATTAAGTTATCGGCTGTCGTGACTTTTACCGGAGTGCGATCGCGCTTAGCCAAACGTTTGAGGACGGGAATATCAAACGCTCCTTCTTCCAGTAAATTTAGCAGGTCGTTGGGGAGATTGATATCGCTTTTATCAATTTCATCAATCAGCAAAACTCGTGGGTAGGGTGTGGGGAGAAAGGCGGTTCCTAGGGGGGCTAATCGGATGAATTCACCAATCTGGCTGGAATTGTCGCCATTGTCTGGAGTCGGTTCACTGGCTGGAGGTTTAGGATTGAATTTAGCATCTTGCAGTTGGATGGCTTGGAGTCGCCCTAGGGCATCATATTGATATAATCCTTCTTCCAGAGTGGAGCGGGTAGTAATAGACCAGCGTAGCACAGGACCAAGTTGAAGTTCATAGGCGATCGCATAAGCGAGGGATGTTTTACCACTCCCCGGTTTTCCGGTGACTAAAAGGGGACGACGCAGGTACAAAGCGGCGTTGACTGCATCAATAATGGGTTCTCGTTGGGAGTGCAAGCGAAAGGTTTTTCCGCGCTGTTCATCGCGGGAGAATTCAGCATGGCGGACAAGGTTTTGTAGTTGTTCCCAGTAGGTTGAAGGGGTTTGATTCGGTTCGGTTGCTTGTCGGAATTGTCGCCACGGAGGGGGAGGTGGGAGGTGTTGGATGCGATTACTCGGTTGACTTTCGCCTCGGAAAATTCGCCAGTCTTGGGTTTGATTAGTCATGTTTAATTTGTTTTTTTACGCAGAGGGATGTTGGCTTGTAGTAAGGGCTTTAGCCCTAGATCCGGTTAGGTCTCCTGTCATCAACCCAACCGACAATTTATTACGCACTCATTTCCCAAAGTTTATTCTTTTCTAAGAATTGCTTAAGTTGTCTTAATCGTTCGGGTTCATCACATAAAATGGCTAAATGCTGTCCCAAATCTTGCTCATTAGCCGCCGTAATCCGCGTTTGTTTCACCTGTTCGAGGAGTTGATCTAAATTACCAATATTTTCCACCCCCAGCAATTGTTCCATTTGTGACGCCACATCGCTACTTGAACGATTACATTGTCGAGACCAAAGCGCAATTGGTGTTCCGGCTTCGAGGAGGGAGATAAACAACTCATTTAGGGCATTTTTGGGGTGTTCCCGTGCTGTACAATTTGCTCGATCACAGGTCATCTTTAGGGCAATCCGTTGAGAGACTTGCAAGCGTCCAGCCAGTTCTTCCCAGTTACAACCTACGGGGCAATCTAACGGTTCTATTGCGGCTTTAATCTCTTTTAGGGAGGGATTATTCTGCAAAAATTGTTCTCGTTTCAGCCATGTTTTCAGCAATCGATTAAACAACTCGCTATCCTCCATCCGGTCTAGCGATCGCACGACGACTCGATGTTGTCGCCCCACTGGCGTAAATCGGCGTAACCGTAACGGATGCACCGGGACTTGCCAGCGATCAACTCCTTGGGCTAAATATTCGTAGGGTAGGAAAAATTCAATGGTTAAATCATAAGCACAGCCGAGTTTATATGCCTCATTTCCTAACTTCATCTCTGCCTGATGTACCCATGTTAGAATATTTTTTTCAATTTCTTTGAGGGTACAATATCCGCCTCGCTGACTGAACTCGGCACTATCCACAGATAACTCGTCCTCTTGCGGTGGAATAAGCTGACTCTGAATTGATCTATCGGATTGAATTGTCTCAATACAGATGAACCGATTAACCAAAAAGGATGGATTTAATTGTTTTCCAGATGTAGCGGTATTCGTCGGATGAACCACTATCAGTAAACGTCCTTGAATACTAACAATTTCTGGCGCTGGTGTATCCTGGGTTTGATTGACGATTGGATAGTCGTAGTCTTGCTTAACTTGCTCTAACCAATCACGGAGAGACTGAGAAATGGACTGTTGTTTTACATGACCTTGGAAGTAGCTCAAGAAATCAACTATGTAAGGCGTTCCATCTAATTTTTTAGGGTAGTCCTTGAGGAATAATCCCAAGACGATTAGCCATTTAACCTCAGACGCAAGTTTTGGATTATCCATGTCCCGAAGCGCTTGCGGGCGATGAATGGATAAATCTTCGATAGTCAGACGACAACAGTCTTTAACAACAGCAAAATCTGAAAACAATTTCAGGATATGAATTAAGGCGATTAAAAGTTCAGATTTGAATAAATTCTGGTCAATGTCATCCAGGAATACAGGTAGTAAGTCTTGGACACAGGTTCTTAATTCGGGATTACCAGAATTGGCTTTAGACGCGCCAATAACAAGTTCTCTCAAGTTTCCCTCTTGTTCAGCCCATTTAATCAGATTTTGAACAGTTAAGTTATATGTTTGACTTTGACAAATAGTATTGAGTTGAACATCTAATTCATCTTCCAGCATGAGTTGAAGTTCCTCTTCGTCGAGGTAAGCCTTCATCAAAGCTTGACGTAACGTTTTACGTTGATTGTTCGCAAGTGCCATCTGGGGATAAAATAAGCGATAGTCCTAGATTTATAAATAAAAAGGATAATTTTGGCTATCCAATAATTCCTTTAGGGAAGAGGGGCGGGTTTTGTTGAGCCGTTATTAGTAACTAGCCCATTGAATGGCTAGACCCACCCCTACAGGATAACGGTTCACCGCTAACTTTGGGAAGGGCGGGTTTTATTGATCAGTTATCGGTGGGAAGGGCGGGTTTTATTGATCAGTTATCGGTGGGAAGGGCGGGTTTTATTGATCAGTTATCGGTGGGGAGGGCGGGTTTTGTTGATCAGTTACCGGTGAATATCTAATTTAGTGGCTAAACCCGCCCCTACAATTGTGGCTAAACCCGCCCCTACAGGATAACGATTCACCGCTAACTGTCATGACGAGACTGACTCTCTAAACCCATCTCTATCGTAAACTGTTTCAATTTCGGATGACCAGGATTCGCTCGATAAGCCGCCTGAATCAATTCTGTTAATCGCCCCTGACTCTCGAACCATTTCACAACCTTATGCATAATCTGGGTATAATTGCAACCTCCAGCAATCCGATTCAATACAACTTCTAACTCATCATCCAACATCATCTCCAAATCAGCTTCAGTGGGAAACGCACCGATTAAAGCTTCTCGCAGTTGTTTCTTTTGCTGATTATCCAACGTTGAAATAGGAGAGGATAAATTGGGTTTGTCTGAATCTGCCGGATCGGGTAGAATGGGATCAGTTTTAAACAATTGTCCCCCTTGATTATCCTGCCAACGCAAATACAGCAACGGACGATACCACTGATTTGATTCAATCTCCATGGCACTTTGAGCCAGATGCAAAGCACTCACTAATGGCTCTTTTTGTCCTAGCATATAATAAAACTCTTCTGCCAATTCACACGCTGCATCCACACGGATATTATAGGTCATGGCTACGACAGCCGGAACCCCGGCAAAAATTAAGTTTTGCGCCACGCCATTAAAGACAAATTCACTCCGGCGAGACATTCCACTGCGACAAGCACTGAGAACCACTAAGACAATTCCTGATGGTGAATTCGGTTGCTCTCGACGCTGCACATTCGCCAAGAGTTCTCCGAGTTCTTTGGCGCTGACATAATCAGCTTGTCCATCAGATTGTTCAAACACCAAATACCCTTGGGGTTCCCCTAAGGGTGCGCCACATTCGCAATGGGTTGCACGCTGTTTATACGCCTTCCTGCATCCAATTTGATTACAGCGTTTCCCGAAAAAGCCATGACCATCAAAATGGAGAATATGCGGGACTGTTCTTTGGCGTTGTAATAACCACCTGCGGAGTGCTTTTAAGGTACAATCGTCTAGGGTTTCCAGTTGGATTATACCTTGGTTGTCGGCTTGTTCCAATCCCTGTGCGATCGCGTCAGGTTCAACGGCGGGTAAAGCGTGCAATTTCATCCTGGGATCAGCCGCTCTGGAGGACATTAACAGAACCTGGAGCCGCTCAACTGATGGTAAATTGGGAGGAGGACTTCGATAAGCAATATAACGGGAAAATATCACGCCCTGGCGTCGCAGAAAATCATAATCATCATGCAGTAACTCCCAAGGATAATCCGTCAAACGCACATATTTGGGGTCATCAGCGGGAAACTGTAAATGAATATGAACAAACGTGCGATCGCGCTTCGCCTCTGTAATCGCTGTAGCAATCACTTGCTGGATATGTTGACCTAATATGTCATAAAGTTTACGCCCAATTCGGGTCAAGTATTGCGGCTGAAAATCACTCTTATCCGCCAGCAATAATTGCTCACGCACCATCCACTTTTGCTCATCCTCAGCAAAGTTTTTCTCTTTAAACTGAGTGGACTCTAATAGCTTAACGACAGTAAAACGTTTATCCTGATTATCAGGAGTCTCAGGATCTAAAAAAGGCAGAATAGGTTCGTGATCAACTTCCCCAGAGGAACCCTCGACAATCACCTTAAACCTATCTTGCTTCCCTTGAATCGGATAAAAGCGTAGTTCCAACACATTCATTCAGCGTACTCTCAATATTAATCAATCAACTCGTCATCCAGGTTACTCTCCTCATCTCCTTTAAGGAGTCCCCTTAACGAATTCTTGACGGTCGTTGGCATAGTATCCGAATGTAAGGTCTGATAAAATTCCAGCATCCGCTCTTTATCGAAGAGGGGAGACAGTTTCACTTTAACTTTATGGACGTCATCTTGTCCTAAATCACCGCCCAAATCACCGCCAACTTCACCCCCTGTTCCCAGAACATTAATCTTTATATTTCCCTTAGCGCTTCCCTTAGCCGTCCGTTTAACCGTCACTTGTAATTCTAATTCCACAGACTCCACAAACAGAAAAGGAGCCTCTTGATCCTTTCCTGGTGCTACAGATAGAAGGTCGTGTTTCACCTGCTGAATAAAGTCAGGGAGTCCAATTGAATCTTTATCGTGATCAGACATAGGTTTTATACAGCTATAGCTAATAAAACTATAGTAACAGTAGGTATTTGTACCATTTGACTCTATCTTTGCTGGTATTATCTGTTGAGCCGAATCATGGACAATGGTTCTGTTGGGTTTCACTTCCGTTCAACCCAACCTACAAGGGGAATGATCGCACTATTTTGTTAATGACTATCTCTTGACAAATAGACGTTTTTATGAATCCACCATTAGCTTCAGCCGCACAATCTGTTCGCCTGTTTCATCCAGGGGAACTTCAATCACATCATTTGTGAGACGATCCAAACAATTGAGGAGCGATCGCAGATGGGGGGTACTTGCCCCAGTATCCACGTATAATCGATCCGATAGGCTACTCAGCCGTTTCCAACTTGTGTAAAGTTTCCCCACGGTTTGTTCCAGCACAGATGCCTGCTTAACCAAATCAGCCGCTGTATTCAAACAATCTAGGCGCAGGGCTTCCTGGAGTGCCAATTCCATATCCAACGACGAATCCTGAATCGCTTGCACTTGGGCGGCGGCGTCGAGGTATTTCGCCAAGAAACGGGCGTCTGATGTCGTTTGTTTCACCGTATCCACATCAGGATTTGCCGCGACTTCCTCTTGTAACGGTTTCAGATGGGTTTCTGGCAACTTCTCCATTTCTTTCACCAAGGGCGCCAGATAACGGGCGGGCATGGTTCCGGCTGAGGCTTTGTCTTTTACTTCATCAGGAAGTAACTCGGAGGACATAGCTGTCCATTCATCGGCTAGCTGCTTCACCTCACGCCGCGTAATCCGATCGCCCTGTTGCGCCTTATCACTAACCAGTTGTTGCACTTCGGGGGCAGATTTGGCGGTTTCCACAAATGCCCGTTTACTGAAATTGCGGATCGCATCGGGGTTTAGTTTGCCTTCAGCCAGGAGAGTGTCGGCACTATTTGCCAGTTCAATCAGGGAATAGGCTTGACTTTTACTAATTTCGCGACTTTTCAGCCAGTTGAGAAAGCCCGTACCCCGTCCATCTCCCCCTTTTTTCTCGCGATCGCGCACTACCCGCAGAATCCGCCCGCGCCAAATCTCGGTTTGTAAGTCAAAGCGATCGCACACTCGCCAAGCGTTATCGACAAGTTGCTGAAAGTCATATTCCTGAATGTCCTCATCCTCTGGATCAGGAAGCTGGAAATTCAAATCAACGGGTTCTTCAAGGACAGCCGCGAGTTCGGCAGTGGATTCGGGGATTTCAACCATAGGGATGCTAATCGTCGAGCGATCAAACGGGGTTATTACAGCTTCTCAAATTATAGAGGGACGCCACCACTAGAGTAATAGAGGTGAGGCAGGTGCAGGTAATGCACAAGATATGCCAATCGGCAAGGATTCAGCTCACTTTTATGCTATAGCAGTAGACACATCGATTAGGACAAAGGCACCATTGTAGAGACCGTCCATGTTTGGTCTCTACTTTCATCAAAGTTAACGGTTGAGAGTAGGAAGGAACAGGGAACAGTTCTGATTCCTCATCGCTTATGTCAAAAAATCCTGACATAAACCTGTCTCTAGTTTCAGCAAATGCTTCTGTGAGCAAAAATGCGTACTTTTTGTCCCGCCCATAATAGAGGATCGGTAAGATGAGAGCAGATAGTCAGTGAGAAATAGTCCTCAGGCGCTGACAGTGCTGCACTCCAATAGGGGGCTGGCGGCTGAAGAGAAGCTAGGGTTGATTTTTCCAGGTTGCGGTAGTATCTCTAGGAGAAGAATCATCCCTGGCGCGATCGCGACTAGAGTCTTCTTGTTTCCCTAATGATGACAACTTCAGGTTATGACTACATTAAACCCTACCATTCCGGTTGATGCCGAACAGATCAATAGTATAAGTATATTTGAACTCATCCCGCCAGAAGTGCTGCAATGGATTAATGAGTTATCCTGGGAAGAGCGACGCTATGTTTTATCACTGTGTCATTTAATTTGTACGGTTCCCCTAGATAAACAAGCGGAATTTCTCGATAACTATACAGCAGACAGTTTGGTATTAAAAATTCTCCAAGAGCAAGCCCCGAAAGATTGGGTAACTCGCTCTTTCAAAAAACTCCACATCAATCAAAAACTCACGAATACTGTATTAAAAAACTATATTAAACAGTATTACATTCATTCTGCCCAGGACTTACGCACCAAACCCGATCGCGACATCGAGTATTTAGAATCTGTTCTCCGTCTCATTAATGATCCAGAAGAGCGGAATAATCTATTTCATTACATCTTAGGTAGCGAAATTATCAAAATGCTGTTTCAAATGAGCTGGCTGCAACACGAGCGATTTTATCGTTTACAGAAAAACCAAGAATATTTTATTAATCATTATATTAAACCCATCCAACATACCCATCGCTTAAATGGTCTGGTTGTCCCCAAAGACGAAACGCTTTTCTTTGCTAAACGGGACTACTTCATCAAAAAGCCTGATATTAGAGACAAGCAGTTAACTGAGTTACTTATGTCTACGTTTACAACAGCTCAAGTTAGCAATTTGGGCTTTTTTATTAGCCATAATCTAGATTTTGTCATGTTTGACTATGACTCTATTTTTACCTCAGAGCCAGAATGTATTTTTCTTTGCTGACTGCGCTGAGAATTTGATACCTTGATTTTCAAGTGCTGATGTGGTCTCGACTGAATGAAAAATACGAAGAAACTCAAGGGATTGGCGTCCTAGAGAAGATTACATTGGCTGTCAAAAAATGGGCAAAGACGCTTCCCCCAGATCAGCGAAAGCATATCATGTCACTCTGTTACTTAATTTGTGCAACTTCGCCGGAAATACAAGCAGAATTGACGGGGTTTTTAGACGATTATGTAGCCGATAGCTTAGTGGAACAGATTTTGCAAGATCGAATCCGCCTTCAGCTAGTCACCAATTATTTGCAAGAATTCTGTATTGAAAAAGAACTCAATTCTTTAGTGTTAAACAGCTATATCGAACAAATTTGTATTCATTCAGCCCAAACGTTACACAAAGAACCCGAACTCTATTTGGAGTTTGTACTGCGACTGATTCACAGTCCAGAAGAACGCCATGATCTGTTCAATTATATTTTGGGCTGTGAAGTGATCAAAATGATGTTTCAGATGAGTTGGCTACAACATGAGCGATTGTATCAGCTTCAGAAGAATCAAGAACGTTTTATCCGCAGTTATATCAAACCCATTCAACATGCTCATCGAATTAATGGGATTGTAGTACCGAAAAATGAAACCGTATTTTTTGCGAAGCGTGATTACTATATTAAGCATCCCAATATTCCGGAAAAGAAACTGGTGGAGTTGGCTTTATCGACGTTTACCCATAAGATCATCATAGAGTTAGGATTTTTAATGAGTTGCAATCTAGATTTTTTGACGTTTGACTATGACTATATTTACAGTAACGATGAACCGGAAGGTATATTTTATGCAACGGGTTAAAAGGCTGGTATCAATAAAACAACCACTTATTTACTGATAGTTTAACCCTTGATTACTGCCAGCAATCCTTTGATAACCAGCAGGCTAAGAGCCGCGATAATTATTACGGCTATAGCTAATCCGAGCAATATCCAGCTCAAAAACAACCAATCCGTCTGTTTTTCCGGTTGAGGACTATCCAAATAGGTTTCCAGCAGTGCCATATTTTTAGCATTTGCCTTCCAAGTTGCATCAGCAATATCGCCCACGACGGGTACGGAACCGATAACTGTATCCAAAAGAATATTAATCACCATTTGCCCTAATAGCGATCGCGGGATACCAATCCGTGCGGCTTCGAGTACGATATAGGCAGAGAACGCTGTACCTAAAAAATCACCAGCTCCGGGTAATAATCCTAACACTGGATCTAACCCGAAACGCCACGGTGTTCCCGGAATAGGAATGGCATTGTCGAGCAAATTGCTCAACCGACGCAGACGGCGGAGAGTAGAGGTTTTGGAGTTATGGGTCATTGGATTTTGGATTCGGATATCTCCGATACTCTTTGTAACTCAGGCTTCTCACTGGATTGCTGTTTATCCACTTGCATGGCTTCCCCGACGGTAAAATTAAGCTGATCTCCTAATAAAAGTACCAGAGATGTCATATATAACCAAAGCTGTAAAACAATCACTGCCCCCAAAGCGCCATAAATTTTGTGATAATTGCTGAAATTCGACGCCACGTAATGCCGAAACACACCGGATACAATTGCCCAGGATACCGCTGCCAAAACCGCTCCAGGTATGATCGGGGTTCCCTGACGCCAGTGGCTGATGCCAAAGCGGTAGATAATCGCAAAGACGATAGCAACTAAGCTTAAGGCAATCAACCAACTTAACAGCCTCAATAGGGTCAACAAGATGACAACAATACTTTTATATTCCACCAAGTTGACCGCCCAGTTACTAATAAACAAGATAAATGAAGCGATGAATAGGAGTAAAACACTGCCTAGGGTCAACCCCATAGCAATCAATTTAGCTTTCCAAAAGGGTCGAGTTTTTTCTGAAGGAATTTGATTAATTTGGTCAAGGGCATTCATCGCCGCATTCAGCGCCCCAGAAGACACCCAAATTGCCATAATGAAGCTCAGCGAAAATAAACCTCGATTATCGGTAAGGTTAATTCCCTCAGCGAAATTACGCATCAGTTGCATCGCCTGTTCAGGCGCGACTTCACTAAGCTGATCGGCTGGATTTGTCCAAGGGAAAAATTGTTTGAATAATTCAATCACGGTGAAAATCACCAAAATTGCTGGAAACAGGGCTAACATGGCGTTATATGCCATCTGAGAGGACAAGCTCAACAGCCGATGTTTTAAGGCGCGGCTAACGGTGATTCTTAGGGTTGCTAGATTCAGATACCGAAAAAAATGCAAGAAACGGAGTAGACGGGGACGTAGCATAAAGAATGGGTGGGGTAGCAGTATCGTTCACCCTTACTGTGCCAAATTTTTTGCCCGTTACATACAAACAGGAGTCAGTATAGGGAGCTACACAATGCCCTATGTGTCCAGAACCCCCTACAGGAGCAGTCTGCGATGAGCAATGATGTCAGACAGTGGTTAGCCGAAATCAAGGAACTGAAACAGCAACTCGCCGATAGTATTCGCGATCGCGATGCTGCCAATGAATCGGCGGCTAACTGGCGTCGCCTCTACAATACCGAAGCCCAGCAACGCCGCACGGAAGCCCGACTTGCCCAACAACAGATTGACACCCTCACCCTGGAAATCCAACAACTGCAACAGGAGAAGGCTCAATTCAAAGCTCAAGATCCCGACGCCACCTCCGCCATTGAACAGGAAGTGGCAAAACTGCAAACCCTAGAACAGTTGCAACAAAAACTGATCGAGGTGATCATGGAGCGCGATCGCCTCATCGATGCCTTGAAACTTGAGCAAGCCAATCATGCCCAAACCCGCAACAGCTTAACTGCTGTCATTGGCGATACGATTGACCAGTTGACCAAACAACGTGACACTACAGACAATTGACATCCTCACCGCCCTACAAGGACGGCGATTCCTACCAGTCAAACAGCGATAACTGAATGTACTCTCGGTGGGTTGACGGCTCACCACACACTGCCTCATCCGAGGTCTTACACGCGCTCCCCGTCCGTTTATAGTCGTGGGTATGCCCTACCCCGACTCTCAATCCAGCTTGCTCAAGTACCTGCCAGCGCAGTCTTTAATCACCGTGACCAAACTCGGTTCAGCAGGCATTGGGCGAGACCACTTGACTTTGATGTTCCCAATCTTGGCTAGGTAGACCTTGGATGCCTTAATCTTGAATCCATTCTTAGTGAACCGCGCCGCCTGACGATTGACTCTTTTCTTGAACCGTGGCGGGTTTACCTTTGTGCCCTTGCGTTTAAAAGTCGCTCTCTTAAGGCGAGGCTTTAGACCCTATTGTCCGGTAAGGACATTTAAATACTGAATGTTCGCACAAACTGTAACAATTTTGGCATCACCTCTC
>CAZNNK010000072.1:0-13045 GCA_964574085.1 uncultured Coleofasciculus sp. | reverse complement strand
CCACATCCCAGGGTTCAGCAATCAACTTCACATTGGAGAGAACTGGGTCTTGGTGAATAATATCAAAGAATGCCGCCAGACTATCCACCTCATAGAGTTCTCGCGCCAATGCTGAGGCTAAGTCAAAGCGAAAGCCATCCACATGCATCTCTAACACCCAATACCGCAGGCTGTCCATAATCAGCTTCAGGACTTGGGGATGACGCACGTTTAGGGAATTCCCACACCCGGTAAAATCCATGTAGTAGCGAGGGTCATCTTCCATGAGGCGGTAGTATGCCACATTGTCAATCCCGCGCAAGGAAAGCGTCGGACCCAGATGATTGCCTTCGCCCGTATGATTGTAGACAACATCCAGAATTACCTCAATCCCCGCTTTATGCAGCGCCTTAACCATTTCCTTAAACTCACGCACCTGTTGCCCTTGGGTTCCACTGGCGCTGTAGTTGGCATGGGGCGCGAGATAGGCGATAGAATCATACCCCCAGTAATTTTTTAACCCCTTATCCACCAAATGTCCCGGTTGGGACAAGAAATGATGCACCGGAAGTAATTCTACCGCCGTAATCCCCAACGTCTGAAGATAGGCGATCGCGGCAGGATGTGCGAGTCCCGCATAAGTCCCCCGTAGCGGTTCCGGGATATCAGGGTGTAGCTTCGTAAACCCCCTGACATGGGTTTCATAAATAATCGTTTCGTGCGCCTGTCGTTGCAGCAGTTCGTCCTCTTCCCAGTCAAAGGACTCATCGACAACGACAGCTTTAGGAACCAGATGAGCATCATCGCTTTCAGACAAGACCAAATCCTTTTCCGGATCATCCCACGGATAGCCAAAGATTTCCTCTCCATAGCCAATCTCGCCATCTAATGCCTTAGCATAAGGGTCAATCAGCAGTTTATTGGGATTAAACCGATGACCCTCCTCCGGTTCAAACGGACCATGGACGCGGAAACCGTACCGTTGTCCCGGACTGATACCTGGTAAATACCCATGCCAGACGAAGTTGCTGACTTCCGTCAACTCCAAGCGCGTTTCTTCATCGTCTTCATCAAATAAACAAAGCTCAACAGCCGTTGCGTTTTCACTGAACAAGGCAAAGTTTGTGCCTTTACCATCCCAGGTTGCTCCTAAAGGATAACTTTTACCGGGCCAAACAGGTACGTACATGCATAAACCTCCTTATCCATATCCATCATTATCCAATACTCAAGCTCAAGGCAACTTTGTTCCTAAGCCGTAAGATGGATCTAATTACTTATCGCATTTGCGCTTGATCAGGATCAACCTAAAATTTGGCAGATTATTCACTCCCCCAGCAATTGCAGTTGATTGGTAATGGGTAGAGCAGCCAATCAATGGTTTCGGGGATTTAGGAGATCAACTGCTACTTTTAGACGTGAATCGGGAGTCATCGGTAATGCATGAAACTTTTATGGCAGCCAATAGTATACATTTAACCTATCCCATCTTTAATCCTCAACGTCTAAGCAATTTTAACTGACCATGAATCTCCCAGACCACTATGTCGCATTGATGATTGGTAACTCTCGGCTGCACTGGGCTTGGTTTATCGGAGATACGCTCCAAGAGGCTTGGGATACCCACCATTTCCCAGCCGCAGCAGTAGAATCAATCATCCAACACTGGACATCTGGTCTTTTACCTAACACCATCTTCGGTGAACTGTTCGTTTCTGAGTATTCTTCCAATCAATACCTACCCCTTTATATCGCTTCAGTCATTCCTGAGCAAACTCTATTGTGGCAAACCTATCCGGTTGCCCAGGTGATTACGCTAGCGGATGTACCCCTGTTAGGCGTCTATCCCACCTTGGGTATTGATCGCGCCCTTGCTGTTTTCGGGGCGGGGGAAACCTATCATTATCCAGTGCTAGTGATTGATGGGGGGACAGCGCTAACCTTTACGGGTGTTGATCATCATCGCCATCTCGTCGGCGGTGCTATTTTACCGGGACTCAAATTACAACTCGAATCATTAGCCCAAAATACAGCCGCCTTACCCTCTATCTCACTTAAACGTCAATTACCCAACCGTTGGGCTGTGGATACCTTAACCGCAATTGAAAGTGGTGTTATTTATACTCTATTAGCAGGAATTCGAGACTTTATTGGTGATTGGTTACAGCGTTTCCCTAGCAGCCCGATTGTCTTAACTGGCGGAGACGCTGGCTTATTGCTAGACTATATAAAAGTTCATGATTCTCAACTTTATCTTCATTTGGTTGTCGATCAGTACTTAATTTTTGAGGGAATTAAAGCCCTAGCGATAACTGATATCCTGTCCAGTTGAATACTGATTGCTTTTTACTCGGATACCGAATCCGATAAAGTAGAGACCTTGCATGCAACGTCTCTACCAAATGATATCATGTCCGTCCAAACCCCTTGTACATTGCCACCTTCCTCCTTCCCTTCTACCCTGGAGCCTTCTGCCCTCTGCCTTGTCTCAACCGAAGCGTGTAAGTATTCCACCGGACATGATATGATGCATCCTAACCGCTATGGCGATTGCTATATATCTATTGACGATATATGATTTTCATTTTATTTTTATAGCTCAAAAAACAGCAGTATTAAATTTGATTAAAAATTATTAACTTTATCATTTTTTAGCGAAAACTTCATTAAAAGCTCACAAGTCCTACACTGAATTTACTTGTGGATCTGGAATACTGGAAATAGGTAAAGGTACACAGTTAAGAGAATAAAAAAATGTCCTTTTCTCACCAACTCCAGCTACTTGATCTAAAAGATATGGAAGAAAATCTAGAAGAACTCCTGTTTAGATGTCGTCAAATCCGACAGAGTTCAGATGATGACCAAGACACCGAGATACGAAATCAAACCGCTTCGACTGACCAAGAGGCAGATTCAGATGATACATACTGGAGTTGAGCATTCGGGAGCGCGATCGCATTAGCTAGATTAATGGGCAAGCCTTTGAGGAGTAACTGGCTCAGTTTACCCAAACGCTTGCCTCTAGAACTATGCAGATTTTGCACGTTCTGTCAAGTTATTTCAATCAACCGACACTCTAGCTGTCGTAGAGGAGAATCGTTTCCTCAGGTTCTATCACAACCACTCGGTCAGCCGTAACATTACCCGCGACACCACCAGCGACAGCACCGCCAATGATTTCTTCAATGTCCGCATCGCCGAAAACTTCACCTAATATCGCCCCACCAGCAGCACCGATACCCGCATCTTCTGCGATTGATCCGGCGGAGGTGTCCCGTGGGTCTTTCTGGTCTTCAATCACTTCTGAAGTAGCATCAAGGTTGTAGGTGCGACCGTTCATTCTCACGCCTGTCGCCACGTAGCGTAATCCCCCACTCGCTGGTTCATAGCGACCCAGAATCGTTGCACCAGCAGGAATGTACATACCATCGACAGTGGTGCCACGGGCAACTTCCAGATTGTACGAATAAACTTTGTCATTATTCAAATGTAGCGTCTGGCTTTGAGCGCTCGTTGCTGGAATAGTAGCAGCCGTCTGAGCGACTACCATCTGGTTTTGAGCCTGTGCCACCTCAGGTACAAGCAACGGTGTACCGAAAAGTAAAGCAGAACCAGCCGCTAGCACAGATATTCCTCGTGTCAGGGAGTTTTTTGAAGTTTGTGAATTTTGATAGACCATAGCGTATAGACCTTTATTAAACGACTCATCTAATTCTATGTTCGCTCTGTTCAGGGGTTTTATGCATCCCTTGATAGTTAGAAAATTTAGCCAATTATTCTCTTATTAAAGGGGGATTTCGCCTGCTGCCAAGCATTATTGATAAGTAGTCGGATAAAAGAAAACGGTACTGTATTAAGTGCAAGTGAATTGCCCTCAAACCCTTACTGTTGCCTGTTGCCTGTTGCCTGTTGCCTAATCTCAACCGTTAACTTTAATTGTGTCCACCTACTTATAGGAAACCGTTGCTACCGATGGTTCCTGAATTTGAGGAACGGAGAATTCTTGGGCATAAATCTGGGGCTGATCTTGGGCAACTTGGAAATACGCTTCCCGTAGCTGCGTGTTAATCGCTACTGTCTTGGCATCATAAAGCTGGGTGGCGAGTTTGGGATAGAACCCAATACCCAGAATCAGCACTAAAAAGCAAGCCGCAATAAACACTTCCCGTGGTTGAGCATCGGTGTAGACGGCATTAGCGGGTAACACACAATCCGTGCCAAAACAAACCGCGCCTTCTTCCTCCTTATTCTCGAAGTTAGCATTATCAATTTCACAGGCTGGGGCAACGCCAGACCCGTAAAAGACTTGTCTGAGTAGGGAGAGGAGATAAATGGGCGTGAGAATCAGTCCCAATGCGGAGAGGAAAACTGTTACCGTGCGGAAGGTTGAACTATAAATATCGCTAGTTGTCACGCCAACAAAAACTGAAAGTTCACTGGCAAACCCACTCATTCCCGGCAGGGCGACGGATGCCATCGCAGCAGCAGTAAACAGGGCGAATACTTTGGGCATAACCTGACCAATACCTCCCATACTATCTAAGGCTAAGGTGTGGGTGCGATCGTAGGTGACTCCAGCTAGGAAGAATAGCACGGCGGCAATTAAACCGTGGGAAATCATTTGCAACATTGCCCCACTAATCCCTAAGTCCGTAAATGAGGCGATTCCGAGGAGGACAAACCCCATGTGAGACACGGAGGAAAAGGCAAGACGCCGCTTCATATTCGGCTGGGCAAAGGAGTTGAGTCCACCATAGATAATATTGATCACCCCTAGCATCGCCAGAATTGGGGCAAAGTAAACGTGAGCGTCAGAAAGTATCTCTAAATTCAGGCGAATTAATCCATATCCGCCCATTTTTAGGAGTACCCCGGCTAAAATCATTGATACAGGCGCAGAGGCTTCACCATGAGCATCAGGAAGCCAGGTGTGCAAGGGAAAAACCGCTAATTTAACCCCAAAGGCAATTAATAATCCAGCATACAGCAGCAGTTCTAACGCCAAGGGATAATCCTTGATACCGAGTGCCACCATATCGAAGCTGATTGTACCTTCGCCATAGAGTGCCATGGCTAACCCAGCGACCAAAATAAATATAGAGGCGGCGGCAGTATAGAGTAAGAATTTGGTCGCGGCGTATTGACGCTTCTGTCCCCCCCAAATCGAGACGAGGAGATAAACGGGAACCAGTTCCAGTTCCCACATAATAAATAGGAGCAGAATGTCTTGGGCGATAAAGACGCCAATTTGTGCCGAATACAGCACCAGCATCAGAAAATAGAAGAGGCGAGGCTTATGGTCAACTTGCCAAGCGGCAAAAATGGAGAGCGTTGTCACTAATCCAGCCAGAAGTACCAGGGGAAGTGACAGTCCATCCACAGACACTGCCCAACTGAGACCTAATTGAGGTATCCAGGTATACTTTTCGGTGAGTTGGAATGTGGTAAGGCTGGCGTCGTAATTCTGCCAAAAGGTGTACACCATCAACAGAAAATCCGCGATCGCCACACCCAGGGCATACCAACGCACGGTCTTACCCTGCTTATCGGGCAGTAAGGGAATGGCAAGAGAGGCAATGAGTGGTAATAGGACGATCGCACTCAGCCAGGGAAATGAATCGGCTATCATAAACGATGAGAAAAAATACTTAGTTAACAGATGATGTTATTTTACTAAGCTTTGTAACATTTTTCTCATAAATATTTATCTTGGATCACTATAGGGTATCCCCGTAGAGGCGAATCAACCCTGCACTCTGGCTCCAGAGAATCGGATGTCGTTATTGGTGTGCTGCTAGCTGTTTTATCCTTGGAGTTAATGCCCAGAGCGATCGCGGTACAACCCGTTTGGGTGTCAATTCTGGCTTTTATCGCAGGTGGGGGGTTCTTTATCCTGACTCATCAAGAGATCGAATGGCTGCAACATCGACGCGATCGCCATCGCACCCAGCGTAATAGTCAACCACTATATTGGGTGAATTGGTCATAGGGACTGGGCTATAAAGGGGATAGTAAACTATGTCAAGATAGCCGCGTTTAGACAAGGATGCGCTGTTGGCTAAGGCTGAGAGCCAATTCTGTCACACAGACTGCGATCGCGTTTGTCCAGACTAGGGTTATTCTGGAGATAATCTCGTAGGCGATCGCAGCTACGCTCGATGAGCTGATTTGCCTGCAAAAGCTCCACATTCCATAGAATTAGGGTCTTATCATCAATTGCCGAGGCAATGAGTTGATTCTCAGATTTGAATCTCACCTGCCAATCCAAATCCCTGGGTCCTGACAGGGTATGGAGTAACTCACCGTCTTGATTCCAGAGTCTGACAGTTTTGTCTTTACTCATGGTGGCAATTTTCTCACCATTTGGGCTAAACACGACTCTGTTAACCTCATCGGTATGACCGTATAAGGTTGCTAGCAACTCACCGTCTCGATTCCAAAGTCTGACCGTCTCGTCTTCACCGACTGTGGCAATTATCTGACCATTTGGGCTGAACGCTACTCCGTTAACTTCACCGCTATGTCCGTTTAGGATTGCCAGTGACTCGCCATCTCGATTCCAGAGTATGCCTTCGTCGTCCCAACTTGCCGTAGCAATCATCTGACCATCTGGGCTGAACGCTATTCCCTGAACCTGATCACGATGTCCTTCCAAAGTTGTTACCGAAGTGCCATCAAATGTCCAGAGTTTGACGGTTCTGTCCTTATTCGCCGTGGCGAGGATTTTATTATCGGGGCTAAACGCTAGGCTGTTAATCTCCTCAGTCTGCTCTTTCAGAGTTGTGAGAAAGGTGCCGTCAGCCTGCCAAATTTTTACAGGCCAAATTTTTACAGTATCGTCCCCACTCGCCGTGGCAATACGTGTACCGTCTGGGCTGAAAACAACGTTGTAGACTCCCTCCTTATGCTCTTTTAGGGTTTTTATCAGAGTGCCGTCAGTCTTCCAGAGATTGACGGTGCCGTCTTCACTCGCTGTAGCAATTTTCTTACCATCTGAACTGAAATCTATACTATGGATCTCCTGAGAATGGTTTTTAAGGATTCTTTTATTTAAGCTTTTATCTCGCTTCCAGAGTTTGACTGTGTTGTCTTGACTTGCTGTCGCGATCATCTGACCATCAGGGCTAAACTCTACGCCAAAAATGCCGTCGGTATGCCCTTCCAGGGTTTCGAGTAATATGCCATCCTTACTCCAGATGTTAATCGTCTTATCCCAACTTGTTGTGGCAATTCTATTGCCATCGGGGCTGAAATCAACTCGGATCACCCGCTCAGTATGACCCTTAAGCGTATGAAGTAATGTACCATCAGTTTTCCAGAGTTTAGCTGTATTATCCTGACTCACAGAGGCAATCATCTGACCATTGTGGCTGAACGCCACTCCGAAAACGCGATCGCTATGACTCTTGTCTTCTTTTAAGGTTTCATCTGTTAGGATACGGAGTAATGTGCCATCCTTAGTTCTCCAGAGTTTGACTGTCCCATCCCAACTCGCTGAAGCGATTATTTGACCATTGGGGCTGAATGCTATTCCGTCGATTACATATTCATGTCCTGTCAGGGTTTTTAGCAATTTGCCATCTCTAGTTCTCCAGAGTTTGATGGTTTTATCCCCACTTGCCGTAGCAATAATCTGACCATTTGGGCTAAAAGCTACGCCAAAAACTCCATCACTATGCCCTTTCAAAGTATGTACTAGGGAGCCATCTAGCTTCCAGAGTTTGGCTGTCTTGTCGAAACTTGCCGTGGCAATCATTTGACCATCAGGGCTGAAAGCTAAGTTATTAATTTTATTCTTATGCCCCTTTATGGTATGAATCAACTTGCCATCAGGCTGCCAAAGTTTGACCGTATGGTCAAAACTTGCTGTGGCAATAGTCTTGCCATCTGGGCTGAAAGCAGCTTGGAGAACTGCATCCTTGTGACCTTCGAGGCTGTTATACTCTTGATATTCTTTAAATCCAGAAACTACCCGCTGTAGCATCTGTTCTACTTGCGGCTTTAGTTTTGCTTGAGACCCTCCTAGTTTTTGCATTTCTTTCCATGCAATTACTGCTTTTTTGAGTGCGTCTAATTTTTGATTATCTCCAAATGAAATTTCCGATTCAGCAATATTTTCTTCAACAGTATTTGCGATTTCAATGTTTCTTAGCCGCCATCCTCCTAATGCGACTATTGGAGTGACCAAAACTATAAACGTAAAGCCAGCCACTGTTACAGTTTGTAAAAATCGCAGTTGTCGCCGCAAAAGTTTATCAAGCTGCACTTGAGTCTGCTGGAGCTTTCCTAAAGTGTCATTTCCAATTTTTTGGCGAATAAAAGCAACCAAATAATCATGAACTAACTGATAATGATTATCAGGAATACTTTGCCAAAGAAAGACTAAACCTGATTCTTGGAGAATTTGTAAAACAACTTTAAGTGTTTTCTTCAATCTCAAATCATTGCTTTTTGATTTTGTCGTCAAATCAAGAGTGAATATATACCTCCATAAATCCTTTCTGAATCCTTCCAATAGTTTAGATTTTCGGGAGATTTCCAGTAGTTCCAGGAGCTCTTTTTTTAAATCATTATGGGTTTTTAAGGGACGAGTTTTATTCTCATCCGTCAATAAAAACAAAACTAACCAGGCAATCTCTTCATTCTCGCTACCACAGTCTTGAACAACAGATTCCAAGTAACGTTGGACTAATTTTTGTTTAGCTTTAGAGCCAAGCTGCTTATTATATTTTGCCAGGGTAGTAATTCCTTCGGCTTGCAATTGTGCGCCCACAATCTGTAATTCAATTGGACGGACTTCACCCTGATTTTTGGAGAGTTCTCGTACTATTTCATTAATCAAAGCTGACTCTAAAGAAAATGCCGAACTCTCCGTTAAACTATGGATCACATTTTTGGCTTCTTCAGGTGATAGATTGCCTAATGTATAGAGACAAGTCTTGCCGAGAATGTCTTTATTAATAATTGCCATTTTATCTAGACGATTACAAGGCAATAAATAATGAATATAATCTTCCCGGATTGACAGAATAACTTTAACAAAACTCATCCTTAAGCATTCAGCGATAAACTCAAAGAATTTTTGTCGTTGATTCCGTTCAGTGCTAGCAAAGAAAAACTCTTCAAACTGATCAAAAATTAAAACGGTAAATAAATGACGTTCTTCATTACGTTGTAACTCATCCAGTATAGTTACGGTTGAATCTGGTGGAGTCGGTAAGCTTATTCCTCGTTGAGTAAGTGCCTTTGCCAGGGATTGACCTAACTCGCGACACCAGTCGGTGTAAACTCGTAGGAGAACGGGCAAACTATCCCGCGTTCCGATACTGCGACGATTGAGTTCAGGGATTAAACCCGCATTCACTAGAGAACTTTTACCAACACCTGAGAGTCCACAAATCACCGTCAGTTGGTGCTGATTGTTACCCATGCGGGCAATCAAATGCTGCACATCCCGTTCTCTTCCTGAAGCAATAATCTCTGAGGCAATTGTTTTTTGCGATAGCGTCAATCCAGATTTCGGCTGTCGCTGGGGTTGTAAATTACCGGCACCAATAAATGCCCGAAAACCAAACTGTTGCTCGATTGAGCGTTGATATTGTTTAACTTCAAATGCCTGAAGATAATCCTGTTGCTCAAAATAGAGCGATCGCAATTCCTCAAGAATCTGAATGTAAAGCTGCGGATTGTCCTCTGGATCACCATTTTTTGCCGCTTCTAGGTTCTCAAACGCCTCCTGAATCTGCCCTAGTTGTCGCAAGCTTTGTGCTAATACCAGCAGATGTAACCCCCGATACTGCTGTTGTTCACTGGGGAGACGATTGACAATTTTCAGGGCTTTTTCCGACAGTTCCTTCGCCTCAGTCGGGTTGGGTGGCTTCTGGTTGAGTGCGACTTCTGCCAAAAAGCTGTAATCTTGAGCCAGTTCTACACTCATCCCATATCTTTTGTGGAGTGGTTTGAATTGATTTGCCAGCTTCTGTAATTCGCCCCAATCCTTAACTTGTCGCAGTACCTTGCCCAATTCGTTGCTAAACTTAGCGACTAAATCCTGCCGCTGTGCCTGTTTAAACCGTTCCAGACATTGTTTTAAATATGGAATAGATTCTTCACAGAAAAAGCAGTTGTTTGAGCGACACAGTTTTCCGGTGCGGGAATAACACAAGCCAATGTGAAACAGTAGCACTGCTTGTCGTTCTAATAAGCAGGGGGGAGGATTATCCTGAGTTGTGGACTCCCAAAAGTCTAGACTGTTTTGGTAATAGGTTAATGCTTGTTCCAGTTGACCCACCACAAACGCATCTCGCCCCTGCACAAATTGCCAGCAGGCGTCAAGTTCTGGTGTCAATGGCAGATTATAGCGCTTTAAATCGGCGATCGCACATTTAATTTCTGAGAGATAGCGCCAGCCAAAGATAGCTTCATTGGAGAGGAAGCGATTCGCCCCTGCATTTAAAATTGCTTTAAAAAGTCGTCTCGTTTTCTTGTGCAGACTTTCCAGCAACTCTTCCGGCGCGATCGCTAATTCAGTTAGGGTTCCCCAGGTTTTAAAATCAGGGGCAATCCGCGTCAGTTGCTGGGAAATAGAATCGTTAATCCATATCAGCAGCGGGAAGCGACAATGCTGACGAAACTCTTCTCGCACTGAATTCATTGAACTCAGCAGTTGCTTAATGTCCCGCACTGATTCTATGCCTAAAACCATTAAAGCTGAAGGCTGTTCATGTCCTAATTGTTCACGAATCGTGGCATAGAGGCGGGTTACTGAGGGTTCCAGGACAATTGTTTGCATCTCTGGACAAAGTTTCCGCAACCGTCGCACCATCCGCCGCCGTAAGGTGGCGTAGTTACAGTGAACCCAAATTAGGGAAAAGTCCCCTTTAGACATGGAAATTGCCCAAGCCAGATTCTGTAACGACCGCTCGTAAGGCTCCATCATGACTGTAATTCCTTTGCTTCTGCCAAAATTGGATTAATATCAAACCAGTACCCATCCTGATCCCGGTACTCATAGACAAATAGGCTGCGGATTAGAGTTTTGTAGTCTTGATCGCCCGCCACCTTTTTGTCTTGGGCAACTTGTCGCAGTAATTGCCATTCGGTATCACTAACGGCTAAAACTGCATCATTGCGATGTTCTCGAATTACATCTTCTAGACAGTCGCGACAAATGGGTAATCCTTTTTGTTTTTTGATCGAGTCATTTAATAGCCGCAGTAAATTCCGGACATGACCGCCACTAATTTGACACAAACGATCTAATGTTGCAGGATGATCAAAAACCTCGGTGATCCGATGGAGACGATCTTGCTCATTCAAATCAGGAAATGCTCTTGCCAGTACCATTTGTCGCAGGAGTTTCATGCCTTTAGCACATTCTTTCCCATCCCGCGATCGAACTGGGATCATCGGTAACACTTGGGGATTGACCAAAAATCGCTCAACTAAGGTACCAAAATCTTTGGAGAACCGTAACGCCAAGGGCATAGTATAGATAATATGACAGTTGAGTTGCTGTAACTGTTGTCCCCGATCTACAAATAAATATTCTTGTTGCGGTCGTCCAAAGGGTTTAGAAGTATTACTGATGCGGTCAAGATTATCGACGATTACTACCAGTCCCTTTTTTCCATTGGCTTTCAGTTTTTCTTGTCCCGGTTCTAATAATTCAGAGTTAATTGCCTCTAAAATCCCCTTGGTTTGCGGTTCTAGATAGCTTCTTAACTTATTCCTTAACTCAGGAGACTCTTTTGCTTTGGCGGAAATTTTACCAATTAAGGGCGCAACCAGGGAAAGTCCTTCCTCAGAGGAGAGACTCACTTTGCCAATTCCAGGAATGGCGACATCAACGGAGAACTCTCCTTCGGTTTTCGCTGTAATATCACCCACTCCGGGTACTGAAAAACCCGCAGATAATTCAATCTCCGTTTGCAACAGCTTGCTAACTTGCTTTAGCCTGGTTTTGAGATTGGTTGATTTTTCCAGTTTTAGGATATCGAGACTATTACTCACCTGACGGGCGATGGCTAACAAAATATCGCTAATATCGACATCCTCAAACTCTAGGTCTTGATCAGACACAAAGTAAACCACATGAAACTCTTGACGTTCCAATTCTGCCTTCAGGCGCAACAATTCCGTAGACTTGCCACAACCGATATGTCCAGTGAATAACTGACAGGTTGGCGTATCCGGTGACCATAAGGTAATGTTTTCTTTTAAATCTTCAATCACCTGACCATCACGCACACAAGAAAAATCGATGTAATACTTTTGGTCTTCCTCTGCGTTATTCACAAACAACGTTTTGCCAGGATTCGTGGCTTTGAAAAAACTCCGTAAATCCAGCTTCATGACACTATCAATTTAATTGTATGGAGGTATATCAATTTAGTTGTAATACATTGAAATACCACTTTGGAATTTAGCATTGCATAGATATGACGTGCAACTATTTTTATAAAACTATATTTTCTTTAAATGAATGATTTAGTGGGGTTTACAGCAGCTTACAACGGCGTGAGGTAGATTGTTTCGTTCTTTATCCGAGACAGAACCGATGCAGGGAACATAAGTTTCTAATTCATCTTTCTTAAAACCAATGTTGCTGACTTACGGGTTGGTAGTAAACGATGCGATCACTTCTGGTCTGCTTTGTGCTAACTACGAATCTGTGTTAAGTCCATGTCATTCTTCTTAAAACTCAGTTGTATTATAAAAAAGTCCGCGCTAGCCTAGCTTGCCGTAGGCTAACGCAGACTGGAGTATAAAAGGGGTGGTCAACCCAGGTTTGGCATAAAATTACACTCCCATGGGGAAGGTTTCGGGTGCTTCACCTCTATCCCATTGAGGGGTGCGTTCTAAGGGTTCGACGGCGCGAGTCTCGTTAAAATGGATAATCGCATCAAACTGTTGCGGTAATCGCGCCTGGAAATAATGGCTGACGCGCTCAGTTTGGGGCAGATAAATCACCCCGATCGCACGTTCTAAACGCGGCTTATGTAACCCTTGCACGGCGGGGGATAGAACCCGAAAGATAAGCCAAAAGATCGGCTGTCCCGACAGA
>CAZNNK010000071.1:0-13113 GCA_964574085.1 uncultured Coleofasciculus sp. | reverse complement strand
TTTTGTTGTTCCGTTAGTGGTGACCATCTAATTGAGTCCCTAAACCCGCCCCTACAATTGTCCCTAAACCCGCCTCGACAATTGACGTATAAGGTATAAATTATTACTTATGAACCGGATGGCGATCGCGCAAGACACACTCAAGATTCTTGATGCTGGCTATTACGACTCTCCGACGGGTCAACGGGTTGATATTACTCAGGATTTAAACGCTTGTCTGGCGCAGACAAAATACTATGACCCAGACAGCCTTTCGACTCTCGAACAAAATCTTCTCTCCAACACTCCCAAATTCTCTACAACTGAATTTGAAGTCAGGAATGAGACAACGTTAATCGGATCAGAACGCATGGCACAATCTCAACAGTTTCACAAGATTGGCGTCCTTAACTTTGCTTCAGCTAAAAACCCTGGCGGTGGCTTGATCAAGGGCGCTCAAGCCCAAGAAGAAAGCCTTGCTAGAAGCTCTGCACTTTATAAAAGCTTGTTAAAATGTCCAGAATACTATGACTATCATCGTTCCCATAAATCACTCCTTTACTCAGATCGGATCATTTATTCCCCAGGTTGTCCAATTTTCCGTAAAGATGATGGCACATTACTAGAGCAACCCTATCGTGTCGATTTTATTACGAGTCCTGCTCCCAATGCGGGTGCAATTTGGCGCAATCAACCAAAAGATGGGGCAAAAATAGGCGATGTTTTGTATAGTCGCGGTGCTAAAGTCTTGAGTTTAGCTGTTGAACAGGGATGTGATGCGCTAGTTTTAGGCGCTTGGGGGTGTGGCGTTTTTCAGAATGAACCCTCAATGGTTGCTCAAATGTTTGCTGATTTTTTATTACCCAATGGTCAATTTTGGGGACAATTCAAAAAGGTGTTATTTTCTGTCTTGGCTTCAACCCAACAAAAAAGGATGATCACCGAATTCCAGAATCGATTTTCAGACGAATGACGTAGCTTGCTTCTCGCTTGCGCGAGTATGACGAATGACAAATGACCAATGACCAATGACGAAACATAAGCCCCCATAGTTCAAGGGATAGAGCAGCAGCCTTCTAAGCTGAGAGTTCCAGGTTCAAATCCTGGTGGGGGCGTTGAATACCGTTCAAAAAGGAGGTTATTTTCTTTGACTCGAAAGAACGTGCGATCGCGCCTTGCGTGCCCTGACGTCTAAGAGCCTACATACTTAGTACGAGAGGAAGAGTAACACTGTTCTATTAACAGTGGGCGTTTGAGAACGAGGAGTGCGAAGAACCCGATAGGTTGGCTTAGAGGTAGCCATCCTTTAAAGAGTGTGTAGTAACTCATCGGCGGAGTCCCTCTAGTAACTGAGAAGGCGCATCACAACGCTCTGGTAACTTGCACGCGAGGGCGATCGTACAATTACAGGATCTTAGACTCAATGGCACTGAAATAAGCATTTTTGGAGCGACGAAACTTTGATATATCGTAGGGTGGGTTGAGCGAAGTCGAAACCCACCAGTATACCAATCAGTGCCATTCATATTAGACTAGAATAGTACACAAATACCAATTACCCGTATGCCAGTCTATTTCTACAGCACCCGCGAAAAACCCTACGGTTGCTTTTCTAACTTCTCTCGCCATGGTTTTGAGTTAGATGGTTTTTGGTGGGCGACGAATGAACATTACTTCCAGGCACAGAAATTTGTCGAGACAGATCGTCCTTGGTTCGACAAAATCCGCGAAGTGAAAACGCCTAAAGACGCTGCCAAAATGGGTAGAAGTCGGGAACACCCTATCCGGAGCGATTGGGGACAGGTCAAGGACGAAATTATGAAGCGGGGAGTTTTGCAGAAGTTTGAAACTCATGCTGATATCCGCGAAATACTTTTGGCGACAGGGGATAAGTTGATTGTCGAGAATGCCCCCAGAGATTACTACTGGGGATGCGGCAAAGATGGCAGTGGTAAAAATAAATTGGGAGAGATTTTAATGACAGTGCGAGAGATATTGCGTCAACCTCTTACAAAGGACTAATGACGAATGACGAATGACGATATCCACCCACTTAGGGTCTGTAGTTCCAATGGGAAAACGCCTGCTTTGCACACAGGAGGTTGCGGGTTCGACCCCCGCCAGATCCATGATGGTGTCTGAAGCCAAAGCGGTCGCGGCGCTTGTTTGTGGAACAAGTCAATAGCGGGTTCAAGTCCCGTCAGACACCCTTAACTGGAAGATGCCGCTGAATGGACGGCAAGCGGTCTTGAAAACCGTGGTACGGCAGCGATGTCGTAGGGGTTCGATTCCTCCATCTTCCTCTATCCACCGGAAGCCGAAAAGTGAGGCACTGTGCTGATAACGCAGAGGTAGAAGGGGCGGTACCTTCCCGGTGGATTCATCCCTCTGCCAGTGGACTCTGGCACTGATACTACGAATATCGGATGCGGTGGTTCAATTCCATCCAGAGGGGTTTGATCAGGGAATGTAGCTCAATTGGCAGAGCCGGTGACTCTTAATCACTGGGTTGCAGGTTCGATTCCTGTCATTCCCATTTGTCCGGGTATGGCGCAGTTTGACTAGCTAATTGATATTATCATAGTTATAGTGTTTACATTAGTTGGCAAAAAGCCCAAAAAAAAGAACCCGCGCCAAGATCCAGAAGCCGTGAAAGAAAGGCTGGAAGAAATAAAGTCAATACTCGCCGAGTCCATGCCCGATATAAAAGATGAAAAAGTTGTGGTGTATGCACGCTTACGAAGTTCATCTGTTAGAAGGAGATCTAATAAGCCACCTCTGGGGAGATAGTAAAGAGAGGCTAAATATCCCGATAATGAACGAAAAAAATCGACAAACTTATTACGGAACTTTGAATTTATCAAAAAACGAATTGATTATCCAGGGGTACAAGACAGGGATTTGCCAAGAGTTTCAAACACAGCAGGAAAAATAGCGATGAATTCAGAACAAGTTTGGCATCAAGACAATCCTCATCAGAACAATCGGCAAGCAAAAGGACTATTAGGTTTGGGGTGGCGTCCTTTATCTCGGCAGTTTGATTTAGATTTTGTTTTACATTTGCTGCAAAATGACACATCCGAGTTACTCCAGAACGATTTGACCCAGCGATGTTACGGAAAGGGCGAGTGGATTTAACTTACGAGTTTATGCATCGATTTGTGTGATACATAGTGGTAAAAGGACGCACGCCATGCGCCCCTACAATTCTAATCCACCATTTTAGCTGTGCCACGCCACTACTTTAGTTGCGAGGGACACAATTCGCTAACGTTATGCTAAAATAAACAGCATTAAGCCTGGGTGAAAGACCATGATAGTTTTTGAGTTTAAAATCAAGGCTAAACCGACTCAATACGCAGCTATTGACGAAGCAATTCGGACGGCGCAGTTTGTCCGGAATAAATGTTTACGATACTGGATGGATAACCAGGGTATTGATAAATATGACCTCAATAAATATTGCAGCGTATTAGCTAAAGAGTAGTGCCGCCACACTATACATCCCAAGATTGCCCAAAGTGTCACCATAGAGTCAAAAAATCTCTATCCCAACGAACACACGTTTGTGATAAATGTGGATACGTTGAAGATAGGGATATTGCGGCTAGCCTAAACATCCTGCAAAAGGGATTAAGTACGGTAGGGCATACCGGAACTTACGCTTGGGGAGATTTGCCCTCTTGGGCGATTGGAGTAATCCTGTCGTCTAACGGCGAGTCAGGGAACCAAGAATCCCCCAGGTTTTAACCGGGGGAGTGTCAACGTGTGAGTAGTTTATTTTCATTGAACTACCCCTGAGTCTTGCTCATGAGTTGGAACTCAGGTTTGATAAAGTTGATTAGCAATGAGTGCTATGACTGAATCTGTCCTTCATCAACATACGATTGAGTCCCCCGATCGCTCCCAAGCCAGGGATCGAACCCGCCGCCTCGTTTGGAAAATTGCGATCGCGACATTACTGTTGATGGCAGTAGGGAGTGCGACGCGGGTAATGAATGCGGGGCTGGCTTGTCCAGATTGGCCCCTATGCTACGGACAATGGGTGCCAAGTCAGCAAATGAATTTGCAAGTCTTTTTGGAATGGTTCCATCGCCTTGATGCGGCATTAATTGGCATCACCACGATCGCTTTAATGGGTTTATCCTGGTGGAATCGCCGTTTGTTACCCAATTGGCTACCTTGGGCAGCAACCTTTGCCTTGGGTTTAATCGTGTTTCAAGGCGTCTTGGGTGGCTTAACTGTGACAGAACTGTTACGGTTTGATATTGTGACGGCTCACTTAGGGACAGCCTTATTATTTTTCTCCACCTTACTGATTATTGGGGCTGCTCTGATGCCTTACAAAGGGACAGGCGCCGTAGGACGCTTGCCGTGGCTGGGTTTGACGGCAGCGATTCTGGTTTACCTCCAAAGTTTGTTAGGGGGGTTGGTGGCATCCCGGTGGGCATTACATCAATGCTTTGGCGCATCTCAACTTTGCGCCGTGATGAATAGTCACATAGCGGGAGTTGTCCCAGCGACATTAGCGACATTAATCCTAGTGATTGTGGCATGGCGCACACCTGCCCTCAATCCTCTCTTACGACAGTTGGCAAATTTGGCAGGTGGATTAGTGATTTTACAGATTCTGCTGGGAGTCGCAACATTCCGGTTACACCTACAGGTGGAACCCCTAACTGTTTCCCATCAAGCCATCGGTGCAGCATTACTAGGAGACTTAGTAATATTCACCGTTTTAGCATTACGCGATCGCACGACACTGATAACTGATAACTGATAACTCCCCCATCTCCCCATCTCTACAGCATAAAAGCGGCGATTGTGTCAAAGTGTTAATGATTGTACGTAGTCTTTCAAAAGGAATTGGTGAATTTAATGATCGGGACAACTGTCTCCCCTCAACATGAAAACCTTCGGCAAGTGATTCAAAGCTACTACCAACTCACAAAACCTCGCATTATCCCTCTGCTGTTGATTACGACAGCCGCCGGGATGTGGATGGCATCTGAGGGGCAAGTTGATCCCTTTTTGCTACTCATTACTCTGCTGGGAGGAACCTTAGCCGCTGCTTCGGCTCAAGTCCTCAACTGCATTTATGATCGCGATATCGATTATGAGATGCTACGCACCCGTAGCCGTCCAATTCCCGCAGGGCGGATACAGACTCGTGATGCCTTGTTATTCGCGATCGCCTTAGCTTCGGCATCGTTTACCCTATTGGCTGTCTTTGCCAATCTTCTCGCCGCATTATTGGCGATGTCGGGCATTGTCTTCTACATGGGGATTTACACCCATTTACTCAAACGCCATACACCCCAAAACATCGTGATTGGCGGTGCAGCAGGTGCAATTCCAGCGCTGGTGGGTTGGGCGGCGGTGACGGGAGAGTTGAGTTTACCCGCCTGGTTACTGTTTGCTGTCGTCTTTTTGTGGACTCCACCTCATTTCTGGGCGTTAGCTTTGATGATTCGCGAGGATTACGCCAAAGTCGGGATTCCCATGTTGCCTGTAGTCGCAGGTGAAGAGTCAACAACTCGTCAAATCTGGGTTTACACCTGGTTAGTTGTCCCCGCCTCGCTGTTATTCATGTATCCCTTAGGGGTATCGGGTGTGGTGTATGGTGCGATCGCGCTGGTGTTGGGGAGTATCTTTCTGCAAAAAGCATGGCAGTTATTACAAAACCCCACCAATAATCAACTGGCGCGAGGGCTGTTTAAGTACTCGATTCTGTACATGATGCTGTTATGTACTGGCATCGTGGTGGATAGTTTACCGATCACCCAGCAACTTTCGACGGCTTTAGCGGACAATTTACAAACCTTGGTGAGTGCGATCCCGTTTTTGTCGTTTCCGGTTTAATGGGAATACGAATAACACGGTGGTTATTAAACAAATCCCTCGTCTTTTATTTTAGGTCGGGGGATTTTTTTCCAGATCAGCCAGAATTTTAGCCGTTATCTGTTCAAACAATAACGCCACCTTATCCAAATCTTTATCTCCGGGCGATCGCTCAACGCCACTGGATAGATCAATTCCATCGGGATGCAATCGTGTCAAGGCTTTGCCAATGTTCTCTGGGGTTAAGCCGCCAGCCAGAAACCAGGGTAACGGGGGATGAAATTCAGCTAGCGTTTCCCAGTTGAGAGTCTTACCCGTACCCCCTAGCATCTGGGGATGGTAAGCATCGAGTAACAAGGTATCGACACAATTGACATAGCGATCAGCTACCTGTAAATCGTCCGGCGTTTTCACCCTCAACGCCTTGATCACTTCCATCTCAGGTAAACCTTGCCGCAATTGAGTGCAAAATTCCGGGGATTCATCTCCATGAAGTTGGATGGCGTTCAATCTGGCTTGGGCAACCGTGGCGCCGATTTCTGCAACGGAGGCATTGGCAAATACGCCAATCGTATCCACCGATATCGTCAACGAATCGATGATCGACCGAATCTGAGTCGGGGTGACATAACGGGGGGAAGCCGATACACAAATGAATCCTAGGGCGGTTGCACCCTGGTGCGCGATCGCTTGTCCTTGGTCTGGTTTGGTAATGCCACAAATTTTTACCCGCATCGATAGTCCCGCTCTCGTTTTCTCGGCAAATTGTTAAATGTTACAACATTTTGTTAATTTTATCGCCAGAATTCTTTATTATTTTTGCACCTGTATGTGTTTATCAAGATCAGGAGAATATACAATGCTTAACATCAGCTTATTCGCGGCCGTTCAATCCTCCGTACCTCCAACCCCCTCATGGACACCCACCGTTGGTCTGGTAATGATTATCTGTAACCTGGTGGCAATTGTTGTCGGTTACTACGCGATTCAGAATCCGGGTGTGGGACCCGATTTACCCCTACCCAAACCCGCCATCTTCAAGCGTTTCGGTGTGACCGAATTGTTGGCAACAGCTAGTTTGGGTCATCTGATTGGCGCTGGCGTGATCTTGGGACTGACGAACGCGGGGGCGCTTTAGGTTCCTCTCATACCGATGGGGAGATGGGGGAGATGAGGGAGATGGGGGAGATGAGGGAGATGGGGGTGAAAAATCACCATCGTTAACTGCGACTTAGTATCAGATCCCCAATGTTTTCAAGACGGCGGGGATCTAAAAACTGATATCTTAAGAGTATTGAACCCCATCATTTAGGTAAACATCGCAGGAAACAAAATCCTTGATACAGTCAAATTGGCGAATTGGCTCATTATTCGGCATCCCCTTCTTTATTGACCCGTCGTGGTTTTTTATATTAGCCCTCGTCACCTTCCTGAAGGCGGGAAATTTCGATGCGAGTTTTCAGTCAATTTCCGCCTGGAGTCTGGGGTTGGTGATGGCGCTATTATTGTTTGCCTCCGTGTTATTGCATGAACTAGGGCATAGTTTAGTGGCGCGATCGCAGGGAATTAAGGTCAATTCGATTACCCTGTTTATCTTTGGCGGCGTGGCGGCGATTGACCGGGAATCCCAGACACCGGGGGAGGCGTTCCAAGTCGCGATCGCTGGTCCTCTGGTTAGCTTTTGCCTGTTTGGTCTATTCTACGGGTTAACTCAGGTACTGCCTCCAGAAAACTTGGGATATCTGGTGGCGGTGGATCTGGCGCGGATTAACCTGGTATTAACCCTGTTTAATTTAATTCCCGGATTACCCCTGGATGGGGGACAAGTCCTGAAAGCGGCAATCTGGAAGCTGACAGGGAATCGCTTGCGTGGCGTGCGTTGGGCGGCACAAGGGGGAAAAGTCATTGGTGGGTTAGCGATCGCGCTATCTGTAGGATTGGCATTGTTGACCGGAGTCTGGACTATCCTGTGGTTAGCGTTAATTGGTTCGTTTGTGTATCGTAATGCTGAGGCGTATGATCGGCTGACTATTCTCCAAGAAATCCTACTCCAGCTTCAAGCCGCTGATGCCATGACCCGTGATTTTCGCGTCGTGGATGCCACTATGAGTTTACGGTCGTTTGCCGATGAGTACATTCTGGCAGATATTCAAACGGTCATGCCTTATTATGCCGCGTCAGAGGGGCGGTATCGCGGTTTAGTGAAGATTCAAGATTTACAAACCATCGAACGTAGTCGCTGGGAAACGGAGTCTCTGGAAAGTCTAGTTCACCCGTTATCGGAAATTGCCACCGTTGAGGAGAAAACCCCCTTAGTTGAGGTGATTAAGACGCTGGAAATTGGTCAGCGTAGGCATCTGACCGTCCTATCTCCCGCTGGCGCGATCGCCGGGGTGATTGACCGAGGCGATATTGTCCGGGCGGTGGCAGAGCGTTTAAATCTGCCCATTTCCGAGGCGCAAATCCAGCAGATTAAGGCAGAGGGGAGTTATCCACCAGGATTAAAACTGCCTGCGATCGCCCAAGCGACAACGTCTTAGGGCTTGTCATTCGTCATTTGTCCTTCGTCAGGGTTTAAGGACTATTTACAGAAGTTTATAGTGTTGGGTTTATTTCCACCAATCTACCTAGATGCATTAAACGTGTTTTTTGTCAAATCATCCCCTGAGCGAGTTCAGAAAATTAGGTCATTGAGGTATAGTTGTATTATTTTAATTTTGCCGACGCTAGCGATAAAAATGACGCAATATTAATGGTTTCAATTGTTAGGGTTAACTAATTGACAACAAAATCCCTAAATTAGCATGATACATAAAAGTTAATATAACATACTACAGCCAAAAAATAACGTCAATATAAGCATTATCAGCGCCGTCTGCTGCCCGCCCTAAAGCGGCATTATCTTTATAAAATTAAAACATAAAATTTAAAGTAAAAAGTTTTGTTTATAGTAGCGCTTCCCCAATTGGCAATATACTAATAACATCGGTTGGGAAAACCGGAATTGGCACGTAGGAGGTAAGGTGGGTAATGGGATTCTACCGACGGCGGCGCAAGTGGTTTATTCTTCCCCTAGTATTGGCTTTGACCAGTGCCGAATTAGTGGTGGCGGCATCGAGTCAGGGACAGGAAATAGACGCAGTTTCGCCAGTTGAGTATGGTTCATTTGTGGATAATCAGGGGATACCCGTCGAAGAGTCATTAAATCCCTCAGACCGCCAGAGGCGATCGCAACCGTTCCAAAAGCAGACGACTCTCCCCGATGTGCCTCAACGTCCTCAATCACCAAGGCGTAATCCTATTCCTTCCAGAAGACCCGTTGCGATCGCGGATATCCAAGTTCGCTTTGTTGATGAAGACGGTCAACCCACTCCCGGAAACACTCGTCCGTATATCATTACGCGGGAGTTTGACCTGGAACCCGGAGACGTGTATCGCCCGGATGTCGCCCAGCAGGGGTTAGAGCGAGTAACGGAGTTAGATAGTGTCGAGGATGCCACTCTCAGCCTCCAACAGACGAATCAACCCAATCAAATTGTCATGATTGTGAATGTGGTTGAGGATTCATCCTTTAATGTCACCGCTTTTCCCAGTGCCAGTCGGGCAAAAGGGATTTATGGGGTGTTGCGGTTAGAGGAGGAGAATCTGGGTGGGAATAATCAGAACTTGGCGCTAGAACTGGAAGGGGGCGAAGATACGGCCGGATTTGAGGTGAGTTTTACTGATCCGTGGATTGCGGGTGATCCGTTGCGGACAGGGTACAGTTTGGCAGTGTTTAATCAGCGTTCTCCCTCGGAGGTGTTTATTGGCGGCGATCGCGACGTGGATTTGCCGAATGGGGAAACGCCGTGGGTGCATCGTTTGGGGGGAAGTGGGGAAGTGTTTCGTCCTCTGGGAGAGAATTGGCAAGCTGGGGTAGGAGTATCTTATCAGCGCGTGTCGATTCGGGATCAGGCGTTTACCGATCAGGTGCAGCCTGTGGATGAATTTGGCAATCCCTTGAGTTTAAGCGATCGCGGTCAAGATGACTTATTGACGGTGAATCTATCGGCGGTTCAAGATAACCGAGATGATGCCGATTATCCCAGCCAAGGGTCTAATGTCAGGGTCGGGATGGATCAGTCGGTTCCTGTGGGTGAAGCTGATATTATTTTTAACCGTCTCAGTGGAAGTTATACCCAGTATGTTCCGGTGGAGTTGTTTGGGTTCACCTCTGGCGATCAAACCTTGGTGTTTAATCTTCAGGGAGGAACCGTGATTGGCGATTTACCTGCTTATGAAGCCTTTAGCCTCGGCGGGGGAAGTTCCGTGCGCGGCTATCAGAGTGGGGAAGTGGGTGCAGGTCGGTCTTACCTGCAAGCCACGGCTGAATATCGGTTTCCGGTGTTTACCTGGTTGGGGGGTCGGATATTTGCTGATTATGCCACAGATTTAGGCTCAGGGGATACCGTTACTGGGGAACCGGGAGAGGTGCGAGATAAGCCGGGGAGTGGATTTGGTTATGGGGTTGGGGTGAGAGTGCGATCGCCCTTTGGTCCAGTACAGGTGGATTTTGGCTTGAATGATCAGGGGGATTCTCAGGTGCATTTGGGGGTAGGGGAACGGTTTTGAAGTTAAACGGTATGTAGAGACTAATATGGCACATCTGTCAAACGTTATCGTGTAGGGGCGGGTTTTACTGATAACATTTAGCAAAAACGGATAACTTGACTAAACCCGCCCTGCTTCAAAATTCACTGGTGATCCCACGGTTTCGACATTCAGAGTTCTAGATGCCAAATCTGAGTTAAATGCATGTAATATTTAGCAATAAAGAGTTACATTAAATCCCTATTTATGAAGATTCAGTGAAGATGTAATTTGACTGAAGTTTTACGAAACGGTTTGTTGGCTGATTTAAAGATGGTATTCACTTCAGTATCTAGGACAATGTCTAATCCTTACTTTCGCTTCAAGCAATTCACAGTCTTTCACGATCGCTGTGCGATGAAGGTGGGCACGGATGGTACACTGTTAGGGGCATGGACGGATATCACAGATGTACAAAGCATTCTGGATATCGGCACAGGGACGGGTTTGGTAGCGCTAATGTTGGCACAGCGATCGCAGGCGCACATCGACGCCGTGGAAATTGACCCAGAGGCTGGCATTCAGGCGCGGGAGAATGTGGAGAAATCACCGTGGCGCGATCGCCTTCAGGTGTACCTGAGTTCTGTGCAAGAGTATGCCACGACTTGCTCAAAGCGGTATGATCTGATTGTGTCCAATCCTCCCTTTTTTGACAATGCCAGTAAAGCGTCACACAAGGCGAGAACCATAGCACGACATAGTGATTCTCTGAGGCAATTGGATCTATTACAAGTGGCGGAACAGCTTTTGGGTGAGAACGGTAGGCTAGCTGTAATTTACCCCACTGAGGCAGCTCAACTCTTCCAAGAAAAAGCCAAATCATTTGGTTTATTTTGCCACAGGAAACTCTATATTAAACCGACCTTAGCTAGTCAAACTAAGCGGATTGTACTGGAATTTGGGAAACATCAGTTATCCTCTCAGGAAAACGTTCTCGCGATAGAAGCCACCAGACAGGTTTATACCCCTGAATTTATTAGCTTGATTAAAGACTTTTACCTGAAATATTAACGGAAATATCTAGAGTTGGAATGACGAGTTAATTTTTCTAACCATAGGCATAAGCCTGAATGATCTGGAAGTCAATCTAGTTAATGAGAAAGCTTAGCATTAAAAAAAGATACTTATAGTCCGTGGACTTATAGTCATCTGCCAAGGTTTAATGCTTCATTAAATGTCAATGTAGGCTAACCAAGACGAGGTGATTTTAACACTCTTTGGAGAACGTGTGCGTGTTCTTCGGCAAGCCCATGGTCTTTCGCAAGAAGCCCTAGCACTTGCAGCAGGACTGGACAGAACCTATATCGGTGGTGTTGAACGAGGCGAACGGAACATCAGTCTAATTAACATCCAGAAAATCGCGGGTCTTCCGTAGTTAGTGTGCTAAATTGTTAGTTTGATTTACCGGAATCTTGGACAGCAATAGCTTTAAGCATTTTTACCCGGATTTCAAGAGAGTTTTAAGACGGTGAAAAGCTACAGCTCCTGTGTGGCAAGCTCATTTACTGAAATTCCCGCAGCAGCAGCTAAATCACGTTGTCGCATTCGGCGAAGCTGTCTTGCTGATCGGATATCTAACGCCATGTCAACCCAACTAGAACATACGAACTGAAACTATAGTGATAATACCTATAGTCATCACTTAAATCAAGTCATTGCTTCCCAATTTTGGATTGCGAAACTCGTTACCGAGAATCAGTCTAACTTTAGGCTGATGAGAATTCTGCCAATCATAATCAAACTAGAGATATGTGGAATAATCAAAATCCCCCAGAATTCGAGCATGACGGCTTTCCCCATCCCCAACGAGATGGGGCAGATGAGACATCTCCAGACACTGAACAGGAAAGCCTTGACCCGAATCTATCGCCAGAGCATATAAAAGCGACAAAAAAATCTCTGAAGCGCATCTATATTATTCTTCTGATTATGGGTTTACTTTTAGGAGGATTGGTATCTGTAGGGGTTGTCATCGCCCTCGATCGCATGGGATTGACAGACGCCCCATCAGATGTGGAAGAGACTGAAATGCCTTATTAAGTTAATCCGCCCGGAAATACTCCGGGAAAAAGACCTGATTGGATGGAAACCAGTTATTACGTCTGGGATGGTACAGAGTTAACGGAAGTTTCGACATCATCGTCATCATCGTCACGCAAAGAGGAGGTCGATGATTGGACAGATACCTTCTTTTATGCGGTTCATCCAGACATGAAAGGGAGGAGTATTGATCCTGCTCAAGAACTTTATGTTCGAGAATGGAATGCCCTGCGCGGGGTCGTAAAGAATTGGGTGGGGTGGATTGAAAGTAACTGTGGCTCTGCAAGTTCTGACCAGGATCAAGCTAGCGTGAACAATGTAAGTGTTCGTGATAAATTAGCTGATGCGGTTTTCTATGCTCGTCATCCTGAATTAAATGGGCGTGAAATCCGCAGTGGAGAAACAGCTTTAGCGAATGAATGGAAATCAATTCATGATCGTATTTCTGGGGTTCTATTTTCAGGTTTTTGCTAAATGAGGTAACATGGCACAATCCTACCGAACAAAACTAAACCTGCCTCTACAGGAATAAGGGCGGGTTTTGTTGTTCCATTATTGGTGGGGAGGGTGGGTTTTGTTGTTCCGTTATTGGTGGGGAGGGCGGGTTTTGTTGTTCCGTTATTG